>CAYOXN010000065.1:0-6640 GCA_964407965.1 uncultured Candidatus Saccharibacteria bacterium | reverse complement strand
GTGTTACTTTCGTCATTTTTTATTGAAAATTATATTCAATATTGTTAACATAATTTTACTATGTATAAGGGAACAATTATTGAAAATAGTCTAAATAGCAAAGACATTCTCGGCAGACTTAAAATCAACAAAACTTGGCATTCCGGTAGTTGGGTGCTGCACGATGTATTAATGGGAGAAGATCATATACAAGAACTCTCAAAATATTTAGATAACGGTCCTTGGTATATTCATGTTTGGCAACCTGGTAATGATGATGTGAAGGTGATTTTCAAAAATAAGGTTTTTGATATCAAGTTTTCCGATAAGTCCACTTGGACTGATGCTGTGAGTTATGGCATGTCAATTGGGATTCCAGAGGAGCAACTTGATTTCCCAATCGATTAAGGTGCTCGAGACCCGTCGATTTTATAAGGCTGGAAAGACTGAGAAAAGCTAAGCAGGGCTTACCCGAATCACGGTTCTAGCCCGAGAAGACCAGCCAATTAGAGCTAACTCAACGACCCTATAAATTAAGGGTTTTTGTTTTATCTAAATTTTTATGCAGGTGCAAATCTAGAGTTTAGAGGTAGAATATTAGCTTTATTTAATAAGTATTTATAGCAAGTATAACAAAAAGATAATTACACTATCCATAATTGCTTGACTTTATTAGGGTGTTTGCTATAATATCGGTGTAATTTATCACCTAACAAGTATTTACATATGATACAACCTCTTTCAATTGAAGATCTTTATACAGACACCGGCGCATTTAACCAGCAACAGGTTCTCGCGGTACTTCAGTCAAAAGTTGCTTTTACACGGGATAATGAGATTCTTTTTACAGTTGATCCTACGAAGATGAGGGCTCGGGATGTTATCATTCTATACGCACTCGCTAAAAAGGTTCTCAGGGCAAATTCAAAAATAGAGAACGAAATTATTACGAATGCTGAGCTTCTTGATAAAACGAAATTAAATAAGAACACCGTCAACGTAACCATAATGCGCCTGAAGGAAAAGAAGTTGCTTTTGTCCGCAAGTTCCGGGTATGAACTCCCCATGTTCAAGGTTAGTGAAGCAGTTTTACTATTATCAGATAATAAAAGCGAATAAATTTATGAACGAGGAAACATCCAAGCAGATTTCAGACCTAGAAGCTCGTGTTTCAAAACTCGAGCAAATGATAATCGGTTCCGGCCCAACACAATACGTGCCTGCACCACAACGTGCACAGGTAAGCGTTGTTGAATTTTTGCGTGAAAAAAAACCTTCGACTGCTGTCGATAAGACACTTGTCTTTGCTGTTTATAACGAAAACCAAACAGGGAAAGATTTATTCAATACCGAAGTTCTGCTCAGTCTGTGGCGACAAGCAAAGGAGACACCTCCCGCTAACATCAATGATTTGATAAATAAAAATATTAAGAAAGGGTTTATTGCCGAGGAAAAGACCGAAAAAGGTCAAAAAAAAAGCTGGTATGTCACTACGTCTGGAACTGATATCGTTAATAAGTCATTCAAGAAATAACAATGCATATGCTAAATAAAGTAGAATTGGAAGCCATAGACGTACATTCTCTTCCTGATGTGATGAGTATTTCTCTTTGGGTAATGGAATACTTGAGCACTGATTCTGCTCAATATTTTGGAGCATCAGAAATAGCAAGCTATATGGTTGAGAAATTAGGCATCAGCACGTCACGACAGGCAGTGCATCTTGCTCTTACGAAAGCTGTTTCAAGAAAGTTTTGCCATAAAACTAAATCAGGCTTCAGTATTATGAAACTGGGCCAGGAAGAGCTTGTGCGTCAGATGCAAAAAGAAAAAGTCCTTCTCATTGAGCCTGGAAAACCGTTTGCCGCTGGGATGCACGTTGAGAATATTTTTTCTACTATGAAGGGGTCTATAAAAATCAGTGATCCTTATGTTGATATCAAAACCCTGGACGTTATATATCGTTCTGCAAACATGGGTATACCGATAAGGGTTTTGACTGTCCAAATAAAAGACGAGGCAGCCTTCAAAAGGGAAATGCAGAAGTTACACCATGAAGGAATGGATCTAGAAGTACGCAAAACTAATGAAGGCTTACTGCATGACCGATATTTCATAGATGATAACCACTTTTGGCTCTCAGGAAACAGTCTAAATAACCTTGGGAAGAAAGAAAGTTTTATCGTTATGATTAGCAGTGATATGCGTAACACGGTTAATCAAACTTTTGACTCACGCTGGCAATCAGCTATTTCTATTTAACTGTTATCAAAGTGAGGGTGAGGTGCTACCCATAAATCTTTTGAATTTAAAGGCTCTGAAGACTTAATGCATGAGAATATTAAAGGGTAATTCCTGTGCACGAGACGCATCGATTCTGTTATAATATAAAACTTCGCCCATACAAAGAACATCTTCGTATACCTCGTAATGGAGAAGAATTACGGGCAACTGAACGATTCTGAATTACAAGAACTTATAAATATGCTCAAAGCGGATTAAATATATAAAGGCCATCCAAACCGATTGGATGGCCTTTTAAAAACCGTGATATACTATATATACCATGTTTCGTTTACTTAAACTGTTCTTTTATTTGGTGGTTATATTAATAATTGTCTTTTTGTATTGGTTTTTGCCTAAGTATTCTTTTATAGCAAAAAACCCAGGCTTTTGCGTTAACCTTACCAAAAACCTTTACTACTGCGGCAACAGCGCCGGTCTCGATTCCCTTTTTAAAAAATAATCCCAAGCTTATTTACTTATTAGCTTATCCGCTTATCAGCTTATTGGCTTATTAGCTTATCCGCTTACTA
This sequence comes from uncultured Candidatus Saccharibacteria bacterium, assembly GCA_964407965.1. Classification (GTDB taxonomy): domain Bacteria; phylum Patescibacteriota; class Doudnabacteria; order UBA920; family UBA920; genus CAZPRQ01. The sequence continues at coordinate 3,845 of CAYOXN010000065.1, read as the reverse complement.
GCTTACTAGCTCCCTCCCATTTGACACAACTTTATTTTCTCGTTATAGTAAAATCAGTTAAGTTCTAAAATTTGAAACAAAAAACATGAAACCCGTATCTAGCCAATCTAAAAGTTTTATTGTGCTTTTTTGTGTTGCTGTGCTTGGCACGTACTTAGCCATGCTTTATTCCGACAAAACAGATAAAAGGGAATTGGAGCAATTAAACGCCCTTAACAATATGCGCCAACCGGATGTAAAAGCTGCCGAAAAACCTACCAAGCAAGTGCCGGAAGTAACGGTAGACACCGCAAACTGGAAGCAATACCAAGACCCCAAATACAATTTCTCATTTAAAATAAACCCTGCTTGGAAAGTTTCGGCTAAACAGCAAAAAGACGGCACGTACGTTTTGGAAGTAGACCCGGGTGCCAAATACTACAACATGAAAGTTTATATAACCAGTACCGGCTTTTTTGCCCTGGAAGGCTTACCCACCCAAGAAACAACCATAGCAAACCAGCCCGCGGTAGCGGTACAAGACTTGCTCTACGGGGTAAAACGCGACAACACCTATTTTACTTTTGACCTCGGCTCCTCACTCTCCCTCCGTCCCCAGTTTAAAGCCATGGTCCACTCGCTACAGTTTGAGTAATAATACGCATTTAAAAAATCTCCCAACTTAGGGAGATTTTTTATATTCACGCCATTATATGCTATCAACTTATCAACCACACGGATCCACCGATTGTACACGGATTTACCGATGCCTACGGATGCTAGTTATCAGTAGATATCCGTTTATCCGCGTCCAATCCGTAGATCCGTGTAAAAGTTTATTAGTAGAGAGCTAAACGCTAATTTAGTAGAACCTACCTCTTCTCATATATCCCAATCACCACACCCCAGAAACCCAAAACTAATGCGAGTAGCAAGTATTTGTCTGCCAGGTTAAAATTTTCGCGGAAGGCAAACCCAAACATGCCCAGTAAAAACAATATTCCGCCTGTAATAAGCGCGTAATTACGCGCCGTATTGAATTTGGTTATCATAAGTGCTGCAAAGCCTTAATTTATTGCCTTTTTTCACCATTTACCCTATAATTATACAGTAATTAATTTGATCGGGCTACTTGTTAGCCCGCCAGAAATTTTCCTATGACCGAAAACACCTGGTTACTCTACGCCCTTTTGGCCGGCATACTTGCCTTAGCCTATGGCGCTTTTTTAATAGTTAAAATTCTCCGCTCGCCCGCTGGCAGCGGCAAAATGGTAGATATTGCGGCTGCAATACAAGCCGGTGCAAAGGCTTACCTTTCCCGACAGTACAAAACGGTGGGTATAGTCGCTGTGGTAATTTTAGTCCTCATGTATGTGGCTAAGTTTTCCACCAACACCATGATTGGGTTTGCCATTGGAGCCATACTTTCCGCCGTAGCTGGTTTTATAGGCATGCACATTTCCGTAAGGGCCAATGTCCGCACTGCCGAAGCTGCCAAAAAAGGTTTGGCTGCCGCGCTGTCCCTTGCCTTCCAAGGCGGAACCGTGACTGGTTTGTTTGTAGCAGGCTTGGGCCTCTTGGCCGTTTCCGGATTTTACATGTTAACCAAAGACTTAACCGCTTTGGCAGGTTTGGCTTTTGGCGCAAGCTTAATTTCCGTATTTGCCCGTTTGGGTGGCGGCATATTTACCAAAGGTGCGGATGTAGGCACTGACATGGTAGGTAAAATAGAAGCTTCCATTCCCGAAGACGACCCAAGAAACCCAGGCGTAATAGCCGACAACGTCGGTGACAACGTAGGCGACTGCGCCGGCATGGCCGCTGACCTTTTTGAAACCTATGTGGTTTCCGCCATTGCCGTTATTTTGCTTGGCGATGTTGTCTTTAAAGGTTTTACCAACGCCATAGTTTATCCCTTGCTCATAGGCGGGGCTTCTATAGTCACTACTATAATCGGCACCTGGTTCGTGCGCTTGGGCAAAAGCCAAAGCATTATGGGCGCCATGTACAAAGGGTTTATAGTTTCCGGCATACTCTCGGCCATTGTCTTTTACCCCATTACCACCAAGCTCATGGCTGACAATGGTTTGTATTCCACCATGAATTTGTTTTATTCTGCTTTGCTCGGCTTGGCCGTTACCGCGGCAGTAGTGCTTATTACCGAATACTACACAGCCAAAAAATTCTCCCCGGTTAAGGACATAGCCGAAGCTTCCACTACCGGCCACGGCACGAACATTATAAAAGGCTTGGCTGTAGGCATGCAGTCCACCGCTTTGCCAGTGTTAGTTATAGTTGTCGCTATTTTAATAGCCTTTAAACTTGCCGGCTTATATGGCATAGCCTTGGCCGTCATGTCCATGCTTTCGCTTACCGGTATTGTGGTTGCCATAGACGCATTTGGCCCCATTACCGACAATGCCGGTGGTATTGCCGAAATGGCTGAGTTGGACAAATCTGTGCGCGATGTAACCGACCCGCTTGACGCCGTAGGCAACACAACCAAAGCCGTAACCAAAGGCTATGCCATAGCCTCGGCCGGTTTGGCTGCCATGGTTTTGTTTGCCGCTTACACGCAAGAACTTTCGGCCAATGGCATATCCGCAGTGTTCGACTTGTCTGACAGTAAAGTATTGGTAGGCTTGCTTATTGGCGGTTTATTGCCTTACCTCTTTGCCTCCATTGCCATGTCTGCCGTAGGCAACGCTGCCAAAGCGGTGGTAGAAGAAGTCCGCCGCCAATTTAGGGAAATAAAAGGCATAATGGAAGGCACGGCCAAACCCGACTATTCCCGTGCGGTAGACATAGTGACCAAGGCTGCCATAAAAGAAATGATAATCCCGGCACTCATTCCGGTAGTAATTCCAGTCTTGGTAGGTTTGTTCTTAGGTGCAGCCGCATTGGGCGGATTGCTCGTCGGTTCCATAATTACCGGTTTGTTCGTTGGCATATCCATGACTACTGGCGGCGCCGCTTGGGACAATGCCAAGAAATACATAGAAGAAGGCCAATACGGCGGTAAAGGTTCAGACGCCCACAAAGCCGCTGTTACCGGTGACACGGTTGGTGACCCATACAAAGACACCGCCGGCCCTGCCATAAACCCCATGATAAAAATAATCAATATTGTAGCTTTACTGCTTGTTAAATTCTTGAAGCCTTAATCCAACTTGCCCCGTACCGGAGTGCATCCGAGTGGCTAGCTGTAAGTCACTAACCAGACTGCACCCTCACCTGTCCGTATAACGGACATCCTCTCCCCTCTTAGGCATCGGGGCGAGGAGGGAAGCATTTGGCAAAGCTGCAAGATAATTACCCAAAGATGGCAAAAAAATCCCCACCCGAAATTTCGGGTGGGGATTTTTAAATGGTTATTGGAGCCGACTGTCGTTTAAGCTTAATTCGGGAAGGTAAGGAGGTAATTCCAGGTCACCCTGGCTCATTAACTCTATTTGGCTTGCTTTGCCGCCATTGCTAGTAAAGACTTTCATGCTCGGTACGGGAATTAATCCGCGTTCATGGACATAGAAAACCGTGTTCTTGTACTTTACCCAAGTACCAACCGCATGGCGTTCGGTAGAAAGGCCTAAGACAGACCCTTTAACGCCATTGGTCACTTCCACTTGTATTTGGAAACAGTCCATTTTGGAAGTGTCCGTACAAACCTGGAACTTTGCCAAGCCTGCGCTATTACCGGTAATACGCACAACGGTACCAAGGACGACAGCCGATGCCAGGCTTTCACCGGTAATTGACTGGTAACGATAGTGGCCTTTCGATCATAACGTTCTTCGACGACTTCCAAGAGTTCCCGTTGTTCTTCTCGCGTTAGGGGAGAGATGAGAAGATCATCCAGGATCAATACC
>CAYOXN010000064.1:0-6749 GCA_964407965.1 uncultured Candidatus Saccharibacteria bacterium | reverse complement strand
GCCTATGGTGCAAATGTTTGCGGTCGCCCGAAAAAGGACTGCTGCCATACCACAGGCGCCTGACAATAACCCAAGCCACGTCTAAAATGGGTATGCCCATAACCAGGAGCGCAGTGGCAATTTTCCCGCCCAGGATAACCGAAAGTACGCCCAGTAAAAAACCGCATAGCGTGCTGCCGCTTTCACCTAAGAATATGGATGCCGGATGGAACGCATAAATTAAATACCCAAGCAGGCTGCCGCTTAGGATAATAGCCAGAGTGGCGGTAATGGGTTGGTTTATCCTATCGGTCAGCGAGAGCGCAAATAGGGTAAGGCCGCCTATAAACGTAATGCCGGCAACTAAACCGTCTAGGCCGTCCAAAATTTTAGTGGTAAATGTCATACCCATCATCCATACCCAAATAAAAATGGCGGAAAAGGGTATGCCTAAAACATGGAATTTCAGGTTAAAAGGTGCGCCAAACGGGTTGCTAATTTCCGTTATGCCCACCCCGATGCCCGACCATACAACTATAAGGCTGGCTAAAGCCGGGAAAAGCCATTGTATTTTTGGCGGCAGGTTATATTTGTCGTCGAGCGTGCCCCCGAGTAATAACACCAAGGCCCCGCAGATTATAGCTGCAAAAAACTTATGCGGGACTACGGAAAAATTCACATTTCCCCACTGTAAGTATATGAGCAGGCCTAAGGTAAAGGAAAGGAAGACAGCCAATCCGCCCAGCAGCGGCATTGGCCTGGTATGGATTTTGCGCGCTTGTCCAGGCATATCTAAAATAGCCACGCGAAAAGCCAACCGTTTTACCAACGGCGTGCTTACCAGTGCCAAAGCAAGGCTTAAGAAAAAATAAAATACGTAGGACATAACACTCATTAGAAGCAAGAATTATGAATCAAGAATCAAGAATTAGTAGGTAGTTGTTAGTAAGTAGTAGGTAGGAAAGCATCCTTGATCTATTATCCTTGATTCTTAACGCACACAAAGAAGCAAGAATCATTAATTACCTGCCCGCGGTTCGACTGAGCTCACCGTCGAAGTCCATTGGCTTCGCCTTCAGGCGATGGCAGGCGGGAGAATCAAGAATATTGCAATCTTCTGACCACTGTCCACTGATCACTAGTTCAGTTTTTCCTAAAACCTAGAACCTAATACCTAAAACCTAATTTAGTAATTTAGTTTATTTTAGTATTTAGTAGAGTCCTAAACGCTAACCCCTAATTCCCCGCTCCCTTCATTTCTTTCATGGCCAGGCCGGTGTTTTCGCCTTTTCTGGCTTTGGGCGTAACCCAAAATTCCAAATATTTTCCGAACATTAGCCTAGTTTGTGCTTCAATGGCCGGAAGGCTCCCAAAAATGACCGAAGCCAAAGGCACTAAAAACCACTGCACATACATCATGACCGAACGGATAATGCCGTATTTTTTAGGCCTTGGCGGCAGCAGTACCATGTTTATATACACGCTAAAAATAAGGAATCCGGTTGCAATGGTCATGAGCGTTTTAGTGGCGAACGGCAAATTAAAAGCCAAAACGCTCTGCTGGAAATCTAATCCCCCAATAAGCAACGGCAACCAGCCCAGCATGGATATCATAATGCTGGCCGTGGCCCAATTAAAATTACCTTCCACGTATTGGAACAATTTGTAAAATTTGTCGAAACGGGGCGCGTCAAGCTTTATAAGCGTTGGGATTAAGTGCGGATAGTATTCGACATTGTAAGCCCACCTGCGTTTTTGCTTGTACTGGTTCTTTAATGTCTGCCACGTGGTCGGTGCCAGGCAGGTATCCAGGCTTATGGGTATAAAGAGCGGAACTACATAGTACTTGCTTTTATAATGCGTGTAGCACTGCCAATATATGTAACCGTCTTCGTTAACGATGTCTTTTTTCCAGTAGCCGACTTCTACCAAGGCTTTTAAGGTCATGGTGTGGGAAGAAAAGGTGCGCAACCGGTCAGGCCGGCTACTTTCGGTGAATTGCCAAAAAGAATTTGAAACCGAAACAACGCGGATTATTGCCGGGCTGTCCCAGATGTTGTTGTTATAAACGGCAATGGGTTGGTAACTGGATTGGTAAGGGAAATCTGCCGTCAGGAATTCGTACATTACGCGGGCAAAGTATTGGGGATGCACAATGGTGTCGGAATCAAAATTCGAAACCAAAACTTGCTCGTCATGTATACCCATGGCGTTGAGCTGGGGCCTTACGGTTTGTATGGCAAAACTTGCGTTGGCGCTTTTGCCTTTTATTTCTCCAGCTAACCCGTCGGGATGGGCTGTTATAAAAAATTTATAAAACAATGAGCCGTATTTTTTTTGCACCTCTTCCCCTACCGCGCGCGACTTTTCACCGGCGCGTTCTTCTCGGGCCAACACGACAATCATTTTGTCTTTCGGGTAGTTACTGTTCGCTATGGCGCCCAACGTTGAATCGAGCACTTCAAAACTTTCGTCAACAAACGGTACGAGAATAACATGATAAAAATTTGTATAGGTACCCAAAAGGCTGCCCGAAGCCAGACGGGTTTTGAGCCTACATATTTCTTCGGTTAAATACTGTTTTTCTACCCGGCCTAAGTTGGTACTTAAACGGTCATGTAAATATGCAATAAATTGCTCTGGGTCCTCCAACTTTTTTACGTATTCCAGCCAGTTTATGGTGACAAAAATTTTAAATTTCCTATAGCTCGCAATGAGGTGGCTGGCTACATTGAGGGCCTTTAAAACCCAATACAAATCAAAACAAATAATAAATATTGCCGCCCAAACCGGACGGGTTCGGGAAAGCGTGACCGCACCAAAAAAAACCAGCCAAAATTGCAGACCGGGCATAATCTCCCATAACCGTTCTTGGAAATTTCGTTTTCTAAACATTAATTCACGGGAATTAGGAACAAAACAAAGGCCAGAAGTATAATTTGGACTGCCATGGTTACCCAAAGCCCTAAGACCGCCAAAAACCGCTGCTGGTTTTTTAGTTTTTGGTAAAGGATGGAATTTATGACAGTTATAACAAGGGCTATTGCCGGTACGGTATATAAGTTATAACCTTTGCCATACCAGTTTACCCCGGTTACCACGTTGTATTTTAAGGCAATGGTTCCCCTATGGATGTTAAGTTTGTAAATGATCAGTAAAAGTGTTATACTATTTACAACAAAACATAGGATTTGAAGAAACAAAACCCGTTTGCCGCTCATGATTTTTTGCTCGAAATCAAAATCCATAGATCAAAATATTTTTTAAATTATACCAAAAAGTTGCCTTTTGGGCAAGTTTTAATTGTTTAATATATGACTAAAACTAACAGGCTTTTACTGGTTGGCGGTGTGTTGCTCCTGGCTATTTTTTTCCGGTTCTACCTTATAACTACGTTGCCAGGCGGTTTATTCCCTGACGAAGCGGCCAATGGGCTCGACATAAACTTAATGCAGCAGGGTCATTTGCAGCCTTTTTACGAACGCGGCAATGGCCGGGAAGCCTTGTTTTTTTACATGTTGTGGGGCAGTGTTGAGCTGTTTGGCAAAGGGCCTTGGCAACACCACATTGTTTCGGCCTTGGTAGGCGTGTTAAGCGTGTGGTTATGCTACGCTTTTACCCGACAACTGCTACTGGTTGGAAAGGACCGATTGGAAGCTAACGAAAAAAAAGCTACTACCATAGGGCTGCTTGCCGCTTTTCTTATGGCAGTTTCGACATGGCATGTGGCGCTTTCACGGACTGCTTTTAGGGCAAACCTTATACCCCTCTTCTCTACCCTTACTTTGTACTTACTTTTGAAAGCTTATGCTGCGGGTAGCCGAAAGCTTCAGTTATTGTACAGTTTTTTGTGCGGCGCAAGTTTTGCTTTAGGTTTTTACACTTATATTGCCTATCGCATTATGGTGCCTATACTCCTGGTGCTGGTCTTGTGGCCTATTTTCGCCTCTATAAAAGAAAAATATTTTACCAAGGTTATACGCGAATTTTGGCTACCAAAATTGGTTTTTTTGGTAGCATTTGTCATTTTTATAGCCCCTCTGGCGCATTATTTTTATACCCATAAAGGTTCGTTTATTGGGCGCAGTGGCCAAGTAAGTGTTTTTAACCCTAGCTTATACTTGGTAAATGGCGAACAATTGAGCGGAAAACCGCCGCTTGGCGTTGGGGTGTCTGCCGCTGCCGAAGTTGCCCTGCAATCCATAAAGGCATATTTTGTTGCCGGCGACCTCAATTGGCGGCATAACATATCGGGATTTCCCTTCCTAGCCCCTTTGGTCAGCCCGTTTTTTGGCGGTGCATTAATTTTAACCACCCTTTTGGCTTTGGCTTATTTTTTCATGCCTTCAAAAAATAAACGCTGGTGGCCCTATGCGGTATTGGCTACGTGGTTTTGGGGAATGATGTTACCGGTTGTTACGACAGCCGAAGGCATTCCCCATGGATTAAGGTCTATTGGGACCATACCTGCCGTATTTATCCTTTCGGCTTTGGGCATGTATTATGTTTGGTTCGGATTTGCCCGTTTACATGCCTCATTGCATGCCAAACACTACCCCTCGTTTGGATATGCTTGGAAACACCGCTTGGAAGGTTGGGGCCCATTGTTTGTTAGAAATTTGTTTACGCTTGCGATCATACTTTTTGGGGCTGCGCTTATAGTACAATGTTATTTAGGCTATTTTGTTTATGCAGCTAACTCTCCCGAACAAGCCTATTACTTCCGTTCCGATTTGACCCCGGTAAGCGATTATTTAATAAAGCGCTGTAAAAAAGATTCGACCTACTTAGTGTTGGACAAATTTTCAGTGCAGACGACCGATTATTTTACCAGCGACCCGCACGGGGATTTTGCTTCGCCTTGCAGCATACCGTATAAGCAAGTTGACCCTGAAGATTCCTGGAAATTATCGGACTTGAATATAGGCGACCAAATTGTCTTTACGCAGTCCAGTATTTTTGACATTAAAAAATTCAAGCTTTACCACCCCAATGCAACATTAGTATATGAGGTCCGAAACAAATTCGGCCAGGCGGTAATGGGGGTATATGAGGTAAGTAAGTAGGTGTTAGAAAAAGCATTTAGCGTTTAGCGTTTAGTAAGTAGTGTTTAGCTCTCTACTAAATACTAAAATAAACTAAATTACTAAATTAGGTTTTAGGTATTAGGTTCTAGGTTTTAGGAAAAACTAAATAAGTGAACAGTGGCCAGTGGACAGTGGTCAGAAGATTGCAGTATTCTTGATTCTCCCGCCTGCCATCGCCTGAAGGCGAGGCCAATGGACTTCGACGGTGAGCTCAGTCGAACCTCGGGCAGGTAATTCATGATTCTTGATTCTTGCTGTTGTTAAAATGATAAAATGATAAGATGACACGTCATTTATGAAAAAATATTTTGGTTTAGTTTCAATATTTGCAGGCGGGTTATTGCTTAGGTTTTGGAACTTAACGTCCATTTCGCTATGGCACGACGAGGCTTTTTCGGCTTTGCTCATAAAATACAGCTGGGGTGAAATGATGTACCGGATTGGGCTTGATGTGCACCCGCCAATGTATTATATTTTCCTACGGTTTTGGCATTATATTTTTGGCGACGCGTTATGGAGCCTCCGCGGCATGTCCGTATTTTTTGGAATAATGACAGTGGTAGCTGTCTATGCGTTAGTAAACGCTGCCTTTAAAAATAAAACTGCCGCACTGCTTGCGGCGCTCTTTGTCGCACTCAGCCCGTTCCAAATCCAATATGTCACAGAAGCCCGAATGTACACCATGGGTGCATTTTTCACGGTCTTGGCCGCGTACTTTTTGGTTAAAGCTCTCCAGTACCAGCGCGAGGTGTTTTCGGATGAACGGCTCAATATGCCCAATTTACCCCAAGACATAGCCAACCACCGGGCTGCCATGGCGTATTATGTGGGTTTTGCCCTTAGTTGCGCCGTAATGATATATACCCACTACTATTTGCTGTTTTCAGCGGCTGCCTTGTGCTTCTATGGGCTTATGTACCATGTCAGCCATTATGGTACCCGGTTCAAACGTTACGGCTTGCTTCTTATGAGCTTTGTAATAATTGCCGTTTCCTATTTGCCTTGGCTAAAAACTTTTATGTTCCAATACAGGCAAGTGGGCGCAGGTTATTGGATACCGCCTATGGATAGGTGGAGTATTCCTTCTACGCTTTGGCACATGCTGCTCGGCATAGGTATAGATGTGGGTAATCCGACAACCCAAAAAATGCTTGTGGCAGTTACGGTATTTACCCTTTTTGTACTGTATAAATTTATACGACGGACCGATTTTTATGAAAAATGGCTGGTTGTGGCCGCTTTGGTGGCGCCATTTGCCGGCTCGGTACTCTTTTATGCGCTGGCCCAAGCCAAAGGCTCAAACTCGTCGGTGTATTTGGTAAGGTATTTCCTTTACGCCAGTTCCTTTTATGCAATAGTCTTGGCGGTGTGGCTAAGCCATGTGCAAACCAAGTGGCTTATGAAATGCTTGGTCGTGGCATATGCTGCCGTAAACGTATATACCGTTTATCACTATTGGGCGGAACTAAATGTCAGTACCAAACCGGGCATGGCGGCAGCCGCAGAATATTTAAAAATGAACGTGGAACCCCACCATAAAATTTATGTGGGCAGTTCATTTGAATTTTTTAATTACAAATATTACAACCAAACATCCGTCCGGCCGCTTTTGTACAGCGGGGGCAATACCGAATTGCACAATCTACCCCACTTTGCGGGTACAGCCATTTTAACCAATGAGGA
>CAYOXN010000063.1:1251-6823 GCA_964407965.1 uncultured Candidatus Saccharibacteria bacterium | reverse complement strand
AATAAGACAGTGGAATTTTTGGACGAACTTACCTCAGCTGATATACTCGTTTATGAAAAGACGAGCTTCAAGTTGCAAGACATGCACATAAGCCCGCACATTGGCGTAGTGCTTATGGTTACCAGCGAGCACCTTGACTACCACGCTTCTTTGGAAGAATACCGGCGGGCTAAAGAGGCCATTGTAAAATACCAAAATGAGCAGGATTTCGCCGTAATAAATGCCGACTATCCCGCATCGGAAGAAATAGGCCAAACTAGCGCGGGGAAAAAATATTTTGTCACCATGCAAGGTGAAGTGGAATACGGTTGTTATGTAAAGCACGACACGGTCATGCTTTCCCTAAACCCCAAACAGGCTGTAGCTGTTCTGGACTGCAAAGACCTGCAGTTACGCGGCAAGCATAACCTGGAAAATGTTTGTGCGGCTACCTTGGCGGCCTCCCTTGCCGGAGCTGGCATAGACGCTATACGCTCGGTCCTCAAAACTTTTCGGGGATTGGAACATCGTTTGGAATTTGTTGGGGAAATAGGCGGCGTAGCCTATTATAACGACTCATTTTCTACCACACCCGAAACGTCTATTGCTGCCATTCGTGCATTTACGGATCCGGAAGTGGTTATTCTGGGCGGTTCGAGCAAAAATTCGGATTTTTCTGACTTAGGCCGCACCATTGCACAGGCTAAAAATATTGAAGCCCTGGTATTGGTCGGACAAGAAGCGGACAGGATTGAGCTGGCAATCACCCAAGCTGGCGGAACCAATGCAAGTATTTTGCGGGGTGCTAAAAACATGCAGGAAATATTTGAGCAAGTAAAGCCGCTTGCCAAAAGCGGGTCGGTAATCTTACTCTCTCCAGCCTGCGCCAGCTTTGGTATGTTTAAAAATTATAAAGACAGGGGAGAGCAGTTCAAAGAAGAAGTATATAGGATCTCTACTAAATACTAAAGTAAACTAAATTACTAAACTAGCGGTTAGCATTTAGTAAGTAGCGTTTAGGAACTGCAGACCTACCCGACTACCAGACTACTTACTACCTACTAATGTTAAATTGACAGCATGACCTTCCTTAAATTATGCCACGAGTAAGTCAAAAAAAAACAAGCTTCGACTATACCCTCCTGTTCATAGTGGGTGTTTTGTTGTTATATGGCCTGGCTGCTTTATATTCGGCCTCCACTGTCGAAGCTTATAACAATACCGGCGATACAGCTTTTTATTTAAAACGCCAATTGCTGCAAGGGGTGGGCGTGGGCTTGGTGGGCATGATTTTTTTTGCGAAATTAAATTACCGAAAACTCTTAAATATTTTACCTTTTATTTTGGCCGGCTCGCTCTTAGCCCTTATAATTGTAAAAATTCCGGAGTTTTCGGGTTACCACGGAGGCGCCACCCGCTGGTTAGATTTGGGCCCGGTAAGGTTTCAGCCTTCCGAATTTGCCAAACTGGGATTAATAATTTATTTGGCAGCGTGGGTAGAACGTAAAGGCAAGGAAATTGGCAATTTTACCCATGGCCTCTTGCCGGCTTTACTTATGATAGGACTATTTGCCGCGCTTATTTTGTGGCAACCGGATATGGGTACGGCATTAGTATTTTTAGCCATTGGATTTTCCATGCTTTTTGCCGCCGGTATCAACTTGGTACATTTTGGTGGCATCCTTGTCAGCGGCATTGCCATGCTTGCATTGCTGGTTAAACTGGAACCCTACCGGTTTAACCGGATCTTAACTTTTTTTAACCCGAGCATAGACCCGCAAGGCATAAGCTACCAAATAAACCAAGCCATGCTAGCCATTGGTTCGGGCGGTTTATGGGGTTATGGGTACGGTATGAGCCGGCAAAAGCATAACTATTTGCCGGAAGCCATAGGCGATTCGGTGTTTGCCGTAACAGCAGAAGAATTGGGTTTTATCCGCGTTGCTATTTTGTTGGCCTTTTTTGTAGTTTTGGCACTCAAAGGCTTAAGCTTAGCTAAAAAGGCCCCCGATGCTTTTGGCAGGAGCCTGGTTATAGGCATAACTTGCTGGATAATTTTCCAGGCACTCATTAATATAGCGGCCATGGTCCATTTGGTACCTCTTACCGGCATCCCCCTGCCATTTTTCAGCTATGGCAGCTCCTCGTTAGCTGCTATACTATGGGGGGTAGGCATAATGTTAAGTGTCTCCCGAGGCTCCGGGCCGCTTTCGAGGCCAGCTCTTTTGAGGAAATAGGCGAATGGGCTTATGAAACCTAAGAAGTTTGTCATTTATACGCATCATTTCACTTCCGTTACAGTTACCCCCTATGCTGAACGGAATTTTTTTAGTTTGCTCCTGGGCAGCGGAAAACTTTTCTTAAGGGGGATATGGTATGGCTTAAAAGGCCTTGGTACTATAATGTTTAAGCTCAATTTTTGGGTAGGCTGGGGCTTGCTAAAAGCTGCGGATGCCTGCATACGGCAGTCGGAAAAACAATTTAGCCAAACCGCTTATTACCTAAAAAAACGTAAGCAAAAATGGTCTCTCCCCCAGGTACGCATTAGTTACGCCATTTTTATTTTATTTTGTTTGGCCATGGTAGGCATATTTAAAATGGCCAACTTTGTCGCAATTGCCGAAGAGACTAAAAATGCTGTCATAAAAATAGCTTTAACCGGGGATTCCCACTTAAAGGAAGCAAAAAATTCATTAGAGGAGCAAGACATGCGCTCGGCCCAAAGCAACTTCCTCAAAGCCACCGACAGTTTTAAGTCGAGCCGCCAGGAATTGGAAAGGTTGGGTAATGTCACGAATGCCATGTTAAGCCTTGTCCCGCAAAAGCGGGATGGTGAAAAATTGCTTGAAGCCTCTGAAAAAATTTCCAAGGCCGGCACGAAGCTTATAGATTTTTATAACCAGATGTCCCTATTGGGTTTTTCCCAAGCAGGACTCCACAGCGAACAGGGGAGCGTACCCCAGGTGTTTAGCGAGTCGGAACAATATATAAACGACGCGCAAAACTATTTAACTGACGCGTATGCGACCATGTCTGGCATAAACCCCAATGTTTTACCCGAAGATAAACGTACCGAATTTACCGCTTCACTTGCCCAGCTAAAGACATTAGCTGCCAGTGTCAATAATTTCCGTGACATTTACGCCTTACTGGGCCAGCTTTTTACCGGCAACAAGAATGTATTGGTACTTTTTGAAAATAATAACGAGTTGCGGCCAACGGGAGGGTTTATTGGGACGTATGGCTTGCTAAAATTGCAGGACGGGCAAATAGTTGCCATGGACATTAGCAGTATTTATAAAATTGACGGCCAACTCAAAGAGTCCATAGCTCCCCCAGGGCCTATGTATGCGGTAAACAACCGTTGGTTTTTAAGGGACAGCAATTGGTTTGTGCATTTCCCCCAAAGTGCCAAAAAAGCTTCGGTGTTTTTTGAAAAAGAGGGCGGGGAAACCCCGGACGTAGTTTTGGCCGTCACGACCAATTTCGTAACCGACTTGCTTAAGGTTACCGGCCCCGTAGACATGCCAGCGTATGGCTTAAGCCTTACGAGCGAAAATTTTGTAGAACAAATGCAAGCGGCATCGGCCATGAACCCTAATGACCCGACGAACGAACCAAAAAAGGTTTTGGCCGACTTTTTCCCAATTCTCCTTCAAAAACTTTCCGAGTTGCCAAGCCAGCAAAAAGCCCACTTGCTCGAAATTTTACAACAAAACTTAAACGGCAAACATATTGTAGCTTATTCCAGGCATGCCAAAATACAAAAAGCTTTTGAGCAATATAATTGGGCAGGGGTGGTAAACAATACTGACCGTGATTTCCTTGCCGTAAATACCGCCAATTTGGGCGGCACAAAAACTGACTTAAATATTACGCAGCAAATTGACCTGACCGGCGAAATACACAAAGACGGCAGCATCACCAACACCTTGGTTATTACCAGGACTAATGTAAACCCCAAGGCTGATTTTAGCGTCAACGACAGCTTTATGCGTATATTCGTCCCCGAGGGCAGCGAATTAATTTCGGCAACTGGCTTTGATTACAAACCACTCGACGTTGTAAAGCCGCAATTGCAAAAAAAAGATCCCGATGTCCAAGCTTGGGAAAAAACAGCGGTTAGGGATTTAGTAGGCGGGACTATTTTGGGCGAGGAAGCGGGAAAAACTTTTTTTGGCAACTGGGTCACAATTGCCGGTGGCGAAACGAGGGTAATAACAGTAGTTTACAAATTGCCGTTTAAGTTAAAAAATGTTGACCGTTACAGCTTGCTCCTGCAGAAACAGCCGGGCGCCTTAAGCCAAAAATTTTCTTATACCCTGCGTTTTCCCGGCCGCTCATTGCAATGGAAAAATTTCCAAACCGAACAATTAAGTTCGGGCTTGCTGACTACTGGCGCAGTATTGGACCAAGACATGTTCCTGGGCGCTGTATTTAAAGAAAATGAATAACACCATGAAAGACACGTTAGTTAAGTTTGAAAATAATTTTTCAGTAGCCAAAGCCGCTTCAATAGTCGGCGTTTTGACGCTGCTTACGAAGTTTGTGGCTTTCTACCGGGAGAGGTTGCTCAGCGCGACGTTCGGGCAAGGCCAAGTACTCGATACGTATTTTTCCGCATTCCGCATACCCGATTTTATTACCAACTTATTTGTCTTAAGCACGCTTTCCGTTGCCTTCCTGCCTATTTTTACCGAACTGCTCACTAAGGACCGCCAAAAAGCCCAAAATTTTTCTAACGTAGTGCTTAATAGGATACTGTTGGTTCTTTCGGGTTTGAGCATTGTACTCTTTGTGTTTACTCCCCAATTGACTCAGTGGCTCGTGTCAGGTTTTTCGGAAGAATATTTGCGTGCTACCATCCAATTAACGCGGTTATTTCTCGTGTCACCAATTATATTTGGGGCATCCACGCTATTTGGCGGCATCCTTTATGCCCACAAACGTTTTTTTGTAGCGAGCTTGGCCCCTCTTTTTTATAACCTCGGCATTATAGCTGGCATTGTCTGGTTGTATCCAATTTACGGGATATTGGGTTTGGGGTATGGCGTTATTTTAGGCGCTTTAGTCCAACTTTTACTGCAAGCCATAGGTGCAGTGTGGACCGGGTATAAGTGGCGGCTCATACTCAACATTCAAGACAGTTCGCTGGCCCGAATGTTTAAGCTTTACGTGCCGCGCATTTTGGCGTTTGACTTGTCAAATATTACCTTGCTTATGGGTACCATAGTCGGTTCGCACTTTATTGCGGGCTCCATAGCAGCGTTAAACCAAGCTTATAACCTGCAAGCAGTTCCCATAGGTATTTTTGCTTATTCTTTGGCCGTAGCCATTTTTCCTGTACTTTCGGAACATTTCGCGCGCGGTAATACTGAAAAATACGTAAAGTCACTCGCCCAAACTATACGCCAACTCATATTTTTTATGGTACCGGCTACCATTTTGGTGTTGTTATACCGGGCTTACATAGTCCGCTTGTTGTTGGGTGCTGGAAAATTTGACTGGGAAGACACCAGGCGCACGTTTACTATTTTAGGGATATTTAGCTTTTCGTTATTAAGCCAAAGCCTGACCACTTTGCTTGCCCGGG
>CAYOXN010000063.1:0-1240 GCA_964407965.1 uncultured Candidatus Saccharibacteria bacterium | reverse complement strand
ATAACACCAAAACCCCAGTGCTTATTAACCTTGGGGCATTACTGTTGAATGCGGCACTCAGTGTTATTTTAGGCCTTAACCTGGGCCCGAAAGAGGGGATATACGGCCTCACGGCCGCATTTACCATTGCCAGTATTTTTAATGCCTTAGTTTTGTTTATTACTTTACGCTCTGAACTCAAGAAAGAGCTGGCTGCGGTTTGGACGGAAAGCGGTTTTGACAGCTCTATTGTTTCAACCATTCTCAAAACCACGGTAGCGAGTGTGGTAATGGGTATTGTGGCTTATTATACCCTCAGGCTTTTTGAACCACTGGTTAACACCAGGACGGCTATAGGCATACTTATTCAAGCCGGCCTTTCCGGCACCGTTGCGGTAGCGAGCTTTATAGCTATGGCCGCTTGGCTGGGGCAAGATGAAGTTAAAAGCCTTAAAAGTGTAGTCCAAAGAATTTTCCCAAAAAAATAATAACACTTCAAAATCTCCAAAGTAAAAAAGTCTCATAGTCTGTACTATGGGACTTTTTTACTTTTGTAATATTTATGGATTGACGAGGCTGTTTATTTCATCAACCAGGACTTTAACGGGTTCGTCATAATATATGTCGCCCCTCTCGCCATAAAGTTTAATCCGCAAAAACTCGCCCCAAACGCGGCTATTCATATTTCTAATATAGGCTAATACTCCAATACTCTGTAGTATTGGAGTATTTGCTCTAACTTTGTAGATTAATAAAAAAGCCCGAAGTAAATCCGAGCGAGCTGACGGGTTTTGACGGAAGGTGTGTCATCGCCGATTATGCGGCGACCCAACTCCGCCTTTGGGCGTTGGGGCTTGGGGTGAAAGCATTGTCTCGAGCCGGCGAATTTGTCCTTGAGTTACCTCCTGTTTTTCCGCGAGAAACCGGGATATTTTCAGTATTTCATCGAGATATGTCCGGATATCTACTTCGGCGTTTATTAACGCGCGGATCGTGTCGGTACTTTTGCCAGTGCCCATGGCTGAAGTCAGTATATCCAGCTTTTGCCACTCTTCAGGACTCAGCCGTACTGCGATTGCTTTGGTGCGTCGCTTCGGGTTTAGATGATATTTCATCTGTACCCTCCTTTCTTATCATACCTTTATACAGAACTTGATTAAAACTGTCAAATAGGGCACAATTAGGTCTGATATGGAACAGGGTAATATAAGAAATTTTTGTATTATAGCGCATATAGACCATGGTAAGTCCACATTGGCTG
>CAYOXN010000062.1:0-6833 GCA_964407965.1 uncultured Candidatus Saccharibacteria bacterium | reverse complement strand
TTTCATATGGACGCGTATCTGATGCGTCCTGCCTGTGTGTAATCTTACCATAATTAGCGTGTAACCGTCAAGACGCCCGTTCCCGTTGGCCGGCAAGTATTCCAAAACTTTATACTCGGTTAAAGCCGGTTTGGGGTCTTGGGGGTTTTGCGTCGTCATTTTCCTAAAGTCGGTTTTACTCTTGCCTATGGGCAAGTCTATTGTCCCTTGCGGCTTTTCTACCCTGCCCTGGACCAAGGCCACATACTCTTTTTTTACCTTCCGCTCGGCAAAAGCGTCCTTTAAATACTCATACATGTCTTGGGTAGCGGCTACCAATATAACCCCGCTCGTGTCCTTGTCGAGCCTATGGACTATGCCCGGCCTATGGTCTTCCCCCACTACAGAAATATTTTTAAAGTTATAGAGCAAGGCCGACGCTAAAGTTTCTCCCTTAAAACCCGCGCCCGGATGGACAACCATGCCCGCCGGCTTGTCTATAATAATTAACCCATGGTTGTTATACAAAACCTTCAAGGGCGTATTGGTGGGGGTTAGGAAAGATTTAAGTCCCGCGGAGCGAGATCCGGCTCCGCCGGAATTTAAAGTTTCGGATTTAAGGAATTCAACCACGTCTTGCAAGCGTACAACAAATTTACTTTCGGTTTGTACCGTGCCGTTGACTTTTACATGCCCCAGCTCAATAGCCCGCTGGATTTGCGAACGCGAAAAGTCTTTTATCTGCTGGGATAAAAATTTATCTAACCGTGTCTTAAGTTGGTCAACAGTGAAAAACATTTATAAATATTAAATAAAATTGCCAAAAATAAATAAAATTAACTAAAATTTAAATTGCATTTCTACTAAATACTAAAATAAACGAAATTAGGTTTTAGGTGTTAGGTTTTAGGTTTTAGTTTAATTTCACGGATTCACCCAACTTCTCCCGCCGGTGGCGGGATTCGTCGGGCAGGCGGATAATACTGATACCGCTGGTAATTCAGATTTTTCTAATTACTTATTACTCCTTACTAATTACTAATTCTTAATACTTGATTCTAACTTCTAGATTCTAGTAAATCCGGCCTTCGCTTTTTTGTCCGCTTTACCGCCTCTTCATGCCGCCACTTCTCAATATTAGCATGATGCCCCGTCAGCAACACCGTAGGGACCTTCAGAGTTTTTATTTTTTTTATTCTTGATTCTTGATTCTCCCGTCTGCCATCGCCTGACGGCGAAGCCAATGGCGGGCAGGTGATTCTTACTTCTAATTTTTCCGGTTTTGTATATTGCGGGTATTCCAACATGTTGCTGCTATGTGACTCGTGTTCGGTAGATTCAAGTTTGCCCAATATGCCCGGCCGCAGCCTCATTACCGCTTCCGAAATAACCAAAGCCGGCAGCTCCCCGCCCATTAAGACATAATCGCCAATAGAAAGTTCCTCATCCGCAAACTGACGCACCCGTTCATCAAAACCCTCATAGCGGCCGCAAACAAAAACTAGCTCGTCATATTTAGCTAGCCTTTGCGCATCGCTTTGGTGGAATTTTTTCCCCTGTGGGGTTAACAGAATAACCCTGCGTGTAGGGGCGGCCATTGGCCGCCTTTTTGCGGGAAGCCGATGGCTTCCCCTACAGGCAGACTGTATGGCTTTATACAACACGTCGGGCCTCAGCACCATGCCTACGCCGCCGCCGTACGGCCGGTCGTCCACTACCTGGCGTTCACCCAAACCAAAAGCGCGTAAGTCTACCGCCTGTATTTTTAACAACTTGTTTACTATGGCTTTTTTAAGTATGCCAAAATGCCCCGCAAAATCAGAAATAAATTTCGGGAACAGCGTTATAACTTTTATGGTTAAGGTTTTCTGCTTCATAATACCTTCATTTTACCAAAATAACCCCGCACTCTGCCAGGGGCAGAATTTCGGGGTTATTGTTTGTAAACTTAGATCGTAACGGAGTCCTAGAGCTTGAAATCGTCGATCGAGTCATTGGAATCACCTTCAGATGCAGCGCCAGATTCCTGGTGCATGCCGCCGCGGGGACCGCGGTGGGAACCTTCCGGTTCATAGATCTTCAGGTTAACGCGGGCCTTGTGCTTGGCACCCACTACGCGAAGAAGCGTGCGGATGGCCTTGGCAGTCTGGCCTTGGCGGCCAATTACCTGGCCCATGTCTTCGGGGCTGAGGTGGAGCGTTATAAGCACGCCCATTTCATCAACCACGCGCTCGGTGCGAACATCCTGGGGATGGTCGACCAAAGACTTTACGACAAATTCCACGAACTCCTGGTCTTGTTCCATTGCCATAGTCGTTCTGGATTTTTCCGATAGCAGCAATTATTTCAGCTTCGACCTTTCCGGAGCTAGAGCTATCATAGCCCAATTATACCTTATTTATACCCGATGTCAAACCAAAGTGGGGAAAAATAAAAGTAAATACAAAACTGCCCTCATATATATGAGGGCAGTTGGTTTAACATTATGCTGCTGGGGTTTCCGGGGCAGCTTCCACCGGCTTTTCCGTGTCTGCCGGAGAGGCAGGCGTGTCAGTCGGAGCAGATGCTTCGGCAGCTGGGGCCGCTTCGGTTTTGGCTGTTTCGGCAGCCGGAGCTTCGGCGGGCTTTTTGGGGACATTGAAGGCTTTGACTTTCGGGGACTGGATAAAGCCTTTGTCGACCAGCAAATTATGCATGGTAGGGGAAGTTTCCACCCGTTGGCTGAGCCAATATTTCAAGCGGTCTTCCTTGGCGGTAAACACCTTTTTACGGGGGTTGTAAGCGCCCAAAATTTCGGTAACCTTCTTGCTGACATGCGATTCCTTTTCTGCAACAACTATGCGGAAGTCAGCCTGGTTCCGTTTGCCGGTACGCTGGAGGCGAATGGTTAACATGGGTATGTAAGATTATAAATATAATAAATGTTGGCCTGGCTTAAACCTTTAAGCAGCAATCTCAAGAATTTAAACCTACCAAATGAGCGTGAACACATTTTAACATTTTAAAAGCCGGGAGTCAACCCCGGCTGAAAACATGAATCAAGAATCATGAATCTAGAATCAAGAATCAAGAATCATTTTATCATCTTATCATTCTAACAAAATAACAATTTAACACTAGTAGGTAGTAAGTAGTCTGGTAGTCGGGTAGGACTGCAGTTTCTAAACGCTACCCACTACACGCTAAACGCTAGTTTAGTAGAGTCTCTAATTTTACCGTGGCATCTGTGTAATCCGTGCATCCGTGAATTTACTTCGCAAATGCCTTTGCCTGGTCTAGCTTTACCGAAAGCAGCTTGCTTACGCCGTCGTCGCCCATGGTTACCCCGTACAAAATATTTGCTTGGGCCATGGTTTCGCGGTTATGCGTAATGGTCACAAATTGCGTTTGGTGGGCAAGCGTCCCCAATATTTGCCCAAAGCGAATGGTGTTGGCGTCGTCGAGCGCGGCGTCTACCTCGTCCAATACCACAAATGGCGAAGGGAAGCAGGTTAGCAAACTGCACAACAAGGCTATGGAAGTCAGCGCCCGCTCGCCGCCCGAAAGCGCCTGTATGGAAGCCAGCTTCTTGCCCGGCGGGGTGGCTTTTATGTCTATACCCACTATGTTTGACGCGCCCTTTTCGTATTTTTGCACCACGCGCTCTTCGGGCCTCAACTTTTCGGCTTCGTCCGTGTCGGCAGGCTCTTCGCCTTCTGCCAAAGCTTGCTCTTCGGTTTTGTCTTCGGCTTTAAGCACGCTCAAATATGCCCGGCCGCCGTTAAACAGCACGCGGAAATAATACTCAAATTTTTCATTTACTTTGTGGAAAGCCTCGTTGAACTTCGACTTAATATGCTCGTCCAGTTCGTCCAAAATATTTTTTAAGTCGCTCATCCCCCGTTTTAAGTCTTCTACCTGGTTGCTTAAATTGGTATAGCGGGTTTCCGTTTCCTGGTATTCCTTCATGGTCAGCTCGTCCATGCCGCCTATCATGTCCAGTTGGTTTTTTAACCGGGCAATTTTATTTTCCACATCTTCTGTCGCGGCGGTAACCGGCTGTTCGCCAATATTCTGGAGTATTTCCGAGCCCAATATGCGGCGGATTTCTTCGCAGAGCACTTCCATTTGGGTGTCGTATTTGGCTTTTTCTACCGACACCCCGGACTGCTTGTCCTTTATTTTGGAAAGGTCGTCCTGCAGTTTCCGGTACAGGCTTTCCGCTTCGTGGATAAGTTTTTGCTTGGCTTGCTCTTCGGCATAAAAAGACTTTACCGACTCTTCAATGCCGCTTATTTCTTGGTTAAGGCTTTGCACTTGCTCTTGCAATTGCGCTTCTTGGGCGCTGAGTTCACGGATAAAATCTTCACTGCTGCCGCTTTGGGCTTTTTTCAGTTCCAGCTCAATATTCAGCCTCTCCTGCCTGACTTGCTGCACTTGCGACTCCAAAAATTCCAGGCTCACGTGCGTGCGGGACTGCTCCACCTGCATGCGGCCTAACTCCTGCTGCAATTGTTCCTTTTGGTCTTGGAGTTTTTTAAGTTGGGTTTGCACTTCATGGATATGCGACTGCGGGTCCACAACGCTTTGCTTGGCCACGTGGGCAAACGAGTCAAATTGCGACCTTAAGCCTTGGGCAAGCGTCCGGGCCGTTTCTATGGTTGGGGCATTTTCCAAACTGGAAAAAAATTGGCCAAACGCGTATTCCAATTCGCTTAGTTGGCGGTCAAACTGCTGCCAGTCCACGTGGGTGGGATTTTTGAGCTTCTCATATAAGGCTTCTATTTGCTGCGACAAGCCTTCGGTTTGCTGCTGCAAGCCATGCACGGTTTCGGTTTGGCGTTTGGCTTCGGTTTGGCTGGCCAAAATTTTCTCTTCCAATTCCCGCAATACCCCGTTTTTTTCGTGCAATTGCACCTGCATGGTTTGGGCATCGCCGCTGGAGCCGGTTTTGTAACTGCTCATTTTGCCGCGAATGAGGCTTAGGTCTTCCAAGAGCTTGTTCTTTTTAGACTGCAGGCCTGATATGGAAAGCCGGACATCCCGGAGCTTTTCGGCACCCTGGCTGTTGTCCCGTTCGGTTTTTTCCACAAACTGGCGCTGCTGCTTAAGCTGCTCTTCCAGCTGGATTTTTTGCTGCTCAAATTCGGCTAACGTTTTTTCAAAACCGCCTATGGTTGCTTTTAACGACCAGAAAGTTTTGCCAAAAAATTCGCGTTGATAAACTTTTAGTTCCTGTTCTATTTCCGCCCTGGCTTCCATACGCTTGGCTTGCCGCCTCAACGACTTAAGCCGCGGTTCTATTTCGGCTATTAAGTCTTCCGCGCGCATAAGGTTTTGCGCGGTCTGTTCCAAGCGCCGCAAGGTTTTTTCGCGCTTAAGGTAATAATTCTTTACCCCGCTTGCCTCGTCTACCAGCTCTTTTATGCCGCTCGGGCCTTGCAGGACTATTTGGTCTATAGTCCCTTGCCCTATAACCGTGTACCGCGAAGTGCCAATGTTGCTTTTGAGCACTAAGTCTACAATATCCAAAAGCCTTACGCGGTTGCCGTTTATTAAATACTCGCTTTCACCGCTCCGGTCTATGCGCCTACCTATGGAAACTTCGGCCGCGTCTACCGGAATGCGGCGGTCACGGTTGTCGAACGTGGCTACCACTTCGGCAAAGCCTAAGCGGGTTTTTTTGTCGCTGCCCGCAAATATTACGTCGTCGGCTTTTTTGCCGCGTATCATTTTGGCGGACTGCTCGCCCAAAACCCAGCGTAGGCTGTCTGCCACATTGCTTTTGCCGCTGCCGTTAGGGCCCACAATGGAAATAATCCCCTGGGAAAATTCCATAGTGGTCTTGTTAGCGAAAGACTTAAACCCGTGAATTTCTAGACGTTTTAAATACATATTCTCTACTAAATACTAAAATAAACTAAATTACTAAACCTGCTATAAAAGTTTAGTCTTAAATATTTGCTGTATATAATTTAATATTTTATTAACATAAATTTTTGTTTCCTGTTTTAGTACTTTAGTTTGGTTTCGTATTTAGTAGAAATTTAGATATTGTTTTTAAGTGCGTTTTCGGCGGCGGCTATTTCGGCTTCTTGTTTGCTGGGGCCTGTGCCGCGGCCTACTTCGTGAGAGCCTACCAATGCGGCTACCACAAATATTTTATTGTGGTCAGGGCCGGTTTCGGAAACCACTCCGTAGGTCGGCGTTACACCCTTTTTCTCTTGGACCAATTCCTGAAGTTTGGACTTAGGGTCCATATATGTCCCGCCCTGAATTATTGCCGGCAGTTCAACCAAAATTTCTCGGATAATAAATTTTTCACACGCTTCGTACCCCGCGTCCAAATACATGGCGCCAATAACCGCCTCTATGCAGTTTGCCAAAATAACCTGCCTGGCCCTGCCCGTGTCTTTGGCTTCGCCGCGGCTCATGTGCAAAAAATCTTCAAAGCCCAACCTCTTTGCAATGCCGGAAAGCATTTTATAGTTAACCAACGCGCTCCTAAAGTTAGTCAACTCGCCTTCCGGATGCGGATAGTTCTTATACAAGTATTCTGTGGCTGCCAGCTCCAATACGGCATCGCCCAAAAACTCCAACCGTTCGTTGTGCGGCAATTGAAAAGACCGGTTCTCATTTAAATAGGACCGGTGCGTAAAGGCGGACATATACAAATCCGCATTTTGGATAGGAGTTTGGAGTATGTTTTCTAACGCTTCTTTTTTTATACTGGGCATGTTGTGCCTACTGCTAATCCTTTAGCCTTAACCCTTGCCCGGCAAGGATGAACGATAAAAGATTATGAATGATTAATGGTTCGTGGCGTGCCATGTACCCGAGTCTGCGAGTGGTTTATGGCGTGCCATGTACCCGAG
>CAYOXN010000061.1:0-6853 GCA_964407965.1 uncultured Candidatus Saccharibacteria bacterium | reverse complement strand
AATTTTGTCGAGGCTTTTTGTGAGGTTTAAAAAACCTGTCCTCAGAAGGAAGGTTTTTTAAATGCAACTTATTATACAAAAACAATATATTAACGTATTTGCTAACAATTACCGCAGTTCTTTTTCCTATCTATATAATTGGGGGGTAATTTTTTTATTTTATAGACAATAACCTGTTGCAGCTAGGGATCCACTGTTATTGTTATAGTTTTTAGACCGCTGGTATGGCCTTGGTTGTCTTGAATTTGAACAGTAAAATTATATGTCCCTGCTTGATTTGGGGTTCCTCCCAAAAAGATTTGTCCTTGCCCACTACTGTTACTCTTTAATCCGGAAAATACGCATGAGGAGCCGGGTGCGCCAGCCAAGCAATTAGGAGAGAAGGTTAATCCATTGGGTAAATAAGGATACGGATAATTGTTATTTCCTACCCTATCAATAATAGCTGTAAGGTCGGTGGTAAGAGAAATATTTTGCGACGTCCAGCCAATATAACCATAATAGGACTGCCCGACTTTACCATTAGGTGCATACACATTACTGATTTGAATGCCGGGAGTTGTTGCGGGCGAAATAACTACAGTTACGGTTTTAGTATCGCTGGAATTATACTGACCTTCGCGTAACGTTACTGTAAAGGTATAAGTCCCTGCTTGAGTGGGGGTACCCCCAACAGAAATTTGCCCTTGGCCACCGCTATTATTCCTCAACCCGGAAAATACGCATGAGGAGCCCGGGGCGCCAGCTAAACAATTAGGAGAGAATGTCAAACCATCTGGTAAGTAAGGATATGGATAGTTATTCGTTCCAACCCTATCAAGAACTGCCGTAATATCGGTTGTTGGGGAGATGTTGGGAGCTGACCATTTAATGCTTCCGCTATATGGTTGACCAACTGTTCCCGAAGGCAAATTTATGATGCTAATTTGTATATTTCCAGTTGGTGTTTGAACTATTGTTTGTCCAGTTACAGAAGCCGCTAAATTTGTTGTTACACTTCCTGTTAAATTATAATCACCGGTTTGAACGTAAGTGCGAGAGGAGTCTAGTGTTACAATGGGTTGATTTATGGTGGCGTTCCCCACAACATCGGCATACACTTCTAATGGTATGAATTGGCTGGTTGAAAGAGTGACTGCCCCAGATCGGGAATAAAAAGTATAGGAAGTACTATTGGCAGGATTTTGAATAGCCGACCCGTAGAGACTACCATTTACATATACTTTAAGATTTTGAAAATTACCGGCTACATTGTTGGAAGCTGTTTGGACCCCTACCGAATTTAGAGTAATTGCAGAAGCACTATTTCCAACGGATAAGTTAAAAGATGCAATACGTTGGCCGGTAGTTCCATTGGTAATATAAATTGGAGAACCCGAACTGCTTAATGACGCACTAAAGGATATACCCTTACCAGGTTGTGTCGTATTGAGAGTTCCGGATGATCCAGAATTATTTAAAACCGCTAATTGTTGAGGCTGGCGATATGATAATGTCCCAGCATTAGGCAAATTCCAATCGGCGGAGTTGGCTGTGACTATGTCTGCAGCTGTGTAACCCCATGATTTAAGTGTTGCCCAATCGGGAACCCCAAGCAACCCACCATTACCTACAACATATACTGTTCCGCCTTTTTTTATTAAAGTGCCCGGTTGATGTAGTATGACAGAACTATCTATATTGCCTGTTGATTGCAAAAATGACACGTCTCCAGACATGACATAATTAAAACTGTAACCTAAACCTTTAAACACGCTGGCACTGGTAAATCCGGCCTTCTGCCCGTTTGTTATTAGATAGCACGTCCCTCTGTCAGTACCCCTATCAGAGCAGATTATTTTACCATCTTGCGGAGGAATAAAGCTGCCAACGGGTAAAGCCAAGTCTTCCGCAGTTGAACCTGTAATCGAATCCCAAGTATTAAAGCTATAAGACAAAAATGCACCGGCTGAAGTATATGGCCGGCGAACGGTTTGGTTATTTTCTTGGGTTATGGTATAAACTGTGCCTTCAGGAGTAATAATATTGCTCCCTAAGGCATGCTGCGCCGCCAGAGCAGGCGAAAAAGGGTAGCTCAATGCGAAAAGAGCCACTACTATAACATATTTTGCTTTGTTAGACATATGTGATAAATATGGACCATTAATATTGGTTTGTAAGTTTCAATTATGCCTTAATTATAGCACTTAAATAATTTAATGAAAGGATAATCTTATAAAGCTTTGTCGAGGTGGAAGGGTAGGGGTTTTTCTGCTACAGTTAAGTAAGTATGGGGGTCCCATACTTACCTCTACTAAATACTAAAAGAAACTAAATTACGAAACCGTCACATGGGTATTTGTACCTATCTTGTAGAGCCGTAATAATACGGGATTTACTAATTCCTAAAACCTAAAACCTAATACCTAGAAAATGTCCGATACCACCCTCCAAGACATAAAAGACCGAATAAATATTGTTGAATTTTTAGGCAGCTATATTACCGTAAAAAAGGCCGGCGGCAATTTTAAGGCTGTCTGCCCTTTCCATAACGAGAAAAGTGCCAGCCTCATGATATCTCCCCAAAAGCAAATTTGGCATTGCTTTGGCTGTGGGGAAGGGGGAGATATTTTTGGTTTCCTTATGCGTTATGAGAACATAGAATTTAAGGAAGCCTTAAAAATTTTAGCTACCAAAGCCGGGGTTGCTTTACCCCAGTATAGGGCAGAGAACAAAGCGGAGTCGGACGAAAAAGAAATTTTGCTCAAAATAAACGCGTTTGCCGCAGAATTTTTCCATCAAATAATGCTTAAGGAGCCAGTGGCAAAACCAGCCCGGGAGTATTTACAGAAGCGCGGGTTAAAGCCTGAAACTATAAAAAAATGGAAGGTGGGTTTTGCACCGGACGAATTCCATGCGTTGGAGTTTGCCTTAGCCAAGAAAAAAGTGGGCAAAGAACATTTGGTGAAGGCGGGGGTTTCGGCCAAGAATGAACGCGGGCAAATATACGACCGTTTCCGCGGGCGCATAACCTTCCCGATTTTTAATTACTATGGCGAACCGGTAGGTTTTTCCGCACGTATTCTGGCGGGCGACGCCAAACAGGCCAAGTATATAAATTCCCCAGAAACCGCCATATACCACAAGGGCAAAGTTTTGTTTGGGCTCAATTATGCCAAGGAAGCCATACGCAAACAAGATGAAGCCATAATTGTGGAAGGCCAAATGGACTGCATAGCCGCGCACCAAGCCGGTTTTACCAACACGGTAGCATCCAGCGGGACAGCACTTACGGACTTGCAGCTTTCCGCTTTGGGCCGGCTAACAAGGAATTTAAAATTTTGTTTTGATACGGACCAGGCAGGAGTAATTGCTACCCGGCGGGCGGTAGAGCAGTATTTGGGCAAAGACTTTACCATTCGGATAATTGTTTTTTCCGGAGCCAAAGACCCCGACGAATTAATACAAAAAAATCCCGAAAGCTGGCAAACGGCGGTACAAAACGCCCCGTTGTTTTTGGACTATTATTTGGAAAAATCTTTCGAGCAGTTTAACCCTACTTCAGTCCAAGAAAAGAAAAAAATAGCCCAGGAACTGCTGCCGTTGCTTTCCCGGCTAACCGATCCGGTAGAAATGGAACACTACGTGAATATGCTGGCCAGTAAGTTGGAAACAAGCGTTTCCGCCTTACAGGCGGCGCTCAACCGTTTGCGCAAGCCGGATTTGTCCCGTACGGCCCCCCAAACCCAACACGTTACCCTCATAACCAAGCCTACTTCGCCTACCGAAAAGGAACTGCTTGGGGCGCTGTTGCTTTTTGAGGACTTCCGGCAACGGGTTTTGGAAGAAGCTGTCATAGAAGATTTTGAGAGCCTGGAAATAAGGGCTTTACTCGGCCCCTGGTTTAAGCGGACTGGCCCCTTGCCGCCCCCGGAAACCCCACTAGCCAAAGAGGGTATATTTATGGTAGAATCACAGCAAGCAGAAAGTCCTACTCCCGAAGCGTACCGGCGGCAACTTGACCGCAGTTTCGCGCTATTAAGGCTTAACGCCATAAAGCGTCAACAAAAGAGCATAACGCTTGAAATTAAACGGGCAGAAGGCGCAAAACAACCCGCAAAAGTTGCGGAACTTACCAAGTTGTTTTCACAACTGGCCCAGTTAAGAGTGGCTTACGAAAAGCAGCTCTAGCCTGCTTACGAACCCGGAAGCCTGCTTATACCCAATGCCATGCCTTGGCATTCAACATTCGTATAATTTTATTTGTTTCGCGCGACGGTTGAAGCGCGGACATTTTATGTATTTATAAAGGCGAGTCGGCAAAATGCTTAACAGGCATTTTGCTTAGGCATATTGTATTTTTATATTTTTATGGCAAACAAGAAGAAAGCAAAACCCGGAAAAAAACAAGCCAAGTCCAAAAAACCCAATAAGGCGGTAATACGGAAAAAAATCCAAGCGAGGCTTAAGAAGAAAGAAGCCAAAAAGGCAGCCTCGGCAAAAACCGGTCCGGAAACTTTTTCGGTAGACATAGACAAGGTGCTCAAAACGCTTTTGGACAAAGGCAGCGAAAGAGGCTTTATAACCGAAGCTGAGATTTTGCATGCCTTGCCGCAGTTTGAAGACGACCTCCAGGGTTTGGAAAAAATAATGGACAAGCTGGAAAAGCGCGGCGTGGAAATAGTGGACCAGGAAGTGGCCAGCGTATGGGAACAGAATAAGGCGCCGGAAGAGTCCGAAGAAAAACCTAAAGGCAAGGGCAAGAAAAAGAAACAGGACGACGAGGTTGACGCTTTTGACTTGGGTGACATATATGACGACAGCATCCAAATGTACCTCCGCGAAATAGGCAAGGTGCCCTTGCTGACCGGCGAAGAAGAAATAGACTTGGCCAAACGCATAGCCAAAGGCGACGTGAGCGCCCGAAAAAAACTTACCGAAGCTAACTTGAGGCTGGTAGTGTCCATTGCCAAAAAGTATATGGGTCGAAATTTGGGCTTGCTTGACTTAATACAAGAAGGCAACTTGGGCCTGTTCCGTGCGGTAGAAAAATTTGACTGGACCAAAGGCTATAAGTTTTCCACGTATGCCACGTGGTGGATTCGCCAAGCCATTACCCGTGCGCTGGCAGACCAGAGCCGCACCATCCGCATACCCGTCCACATGGTAGAAACCTTGAACAAATATGCCCAAGCTGAAAGGCAATTGGTACAGGATTTGGGCAGGGAACCGTTGCCGGAAGAAATAGCCGCGGAAATGGGCATAGAAGTGGAAAAAGTTTACCACCTTAAGAAAATTTCCCAAGAAACGGTTTCCATAGACTCGCCTGTGGGTGAGGATGGCGAGGAGGAATCTAACCTGGGTGACTTTATTGTAGACGAAGAGACAACCAAGCCCAACGAAATGGCCGGTCGGCAAATTTTGCGCGAGTATGTGCAAAATATTTTAAAGGACCTAGACCCCAGGGAACAGAAAATACTCAAAATGCGTTTTGGCCTGGAGGACGGGGTTACGCATACGCTGGAAGAGGTGGGTGAAGAGTTTGGGGTTACCCGCGAACGCATACGCCAAATAGAATCGAAGGCCCTGGAACGCATACGGGAGCATGTGGATATCCATAAACTAAGGGATTACTAGGAAGAATTAGAAAAGCACGAAATATATTGAAATTGGCAGAAATAAAGCAAATACCACTTACGCCCGGGCAGAAGTGGTATTTGTTTTATTTACCTTGAAATTTTTACCCTTGACGAAAGTCAGTAAAGGAGTAGGATTTAAGTAGGAAAGGAATTAACGGATGCAAGAGCAGGCAATGCGGGTAGCTTTTCTACTTCGCGAACAGCTCTAGGGCCAGCTAAGGCTCATGCATTACGCATATTTAAGCAATAGTTTTGCGCAATGAGAAAAGCATACACCGAATAAATTCCGTCCCGCTCCGCGAGACGGAATTTATCATTTTAGAGGGTTTATTCCGTCAGTATACGGCAGATAGTTAACTTTTATGCATATGAGCGATTTTAACGAAGGCACCCAGCATGGGGACGCTGCCCACGATACCGGCGGCCAACCCGCAACCGAGGCGCCTAAAACTTAGCAAGAGAGTAACATGACGGTCTTCTTGCTAAAGCAAGAAGACCGTCATCTGTTTATCTCATATGTTACGAGCCGGCTGTGAATATGCGCAGCCGGTTTAATTTTGCCATAAAAAATAGGCTAACCAAATGCATGGTTAGCCGCAGCTAAAAGCAGTTCAAGGTGTCGGTTGGGGGTTTAGAACGTAGGCTTGTTGGTTTAGTTCGTTTTCCGCTTCGTTGGCCAATTCCATAAAGGCGGCAATATCGTCGGTGTTGAGTTGCCGGGGTTGGGTATCTTTTATGCAAAAAACCCCAACCGGGTGCCCGCTCTTACGTTCCCGCAGCGCCATACCTGCATAAAAACGGATAAACGGTTCGCCTGTAACTTGCGGGTTGTCCTTAAAACGGTCGTCTTGCAGGGTGTCTTCCACTATGGTTATGAATTGGCTGAGCATAGCATGGCCACAAAACGAAATAGTCCGTTCGCCTTGCCGTTCGGTAACCCCTTGGCAAGACTTAAACCATTCCCTCTCTGAGTCTATAATGGAAATGGTGGAAACAGGGACGTGAAAATAATTTATGGCTTTTCGGGTTATGGCGTCAAACCGTTCTTCTTCCGGTGTATCGAGTATGTTTAGCGAACGGACTGCCTGCATTCTTTCGGCTTCATTGTCGGGTATGGGGGCGGTAATCATAAGTTTTTGTTTTAATGTTTAAAGAAGTGTTTGAATGCCCAAAAAGAGTTCTACCTCGCCCTCATCGTTTAAGATGGGCGATATTCTTACTAGGGCATTGTAGAG
>CAYOXN010000060.1:6203-7093 GCA_964407965.1 uncultured Candidatus Saccharibacteria bacterium | reverse complement strand
GGGAGACGTGTTAACCGGGCTACACTACCGGTCCATATTAGAAATAGTTATCAAGTTAAAGGTTTAAAGTTATCAAGTTTATTTACATGGTTAATAATTTGCTAATACTAGCTTGGTTAATTTGGCCGAATGCCATGAGCTTGTTTGATGGTCAAAGACCATGAGCTTGTCGAATGGTGCCGGAGAAGGGAATTGCACCCCTGACCTTGGGCTTATGAGTCCCACGCTCTAACTAACTGAGCTACTCCGGCAAATTAAATAAAATAATATGTAATGGGGGTTTAAAAAATCCTGCCGGACAGCAGGAAACAGCTGTCACGATTTTTATATTTTTTACTATTGTCAGCCCTATACCCCTTGCTTCAATCCCCCATTAGCGGGATTGGCTTCAGGTATAGGACATAAATCAGTCGCCCACACACTCACGACGTTCAACCATTGAATGTTCGTGGCAGCGCCATGAACCGGAACGAACGAAGTGAGCGACTGGTTTATGGTTGCGGGACCCGGACTCGAACCGGGAATCTTCAGGTTATGCATCCCACTACAATTTTCATTGCTTCGCTTTCAGCGAATTTGTGGTCTGGACTTTCTCTTCACCCTCAATAATAAATTATTGGTGGGGTGACTGCCATTAAGTCTCTACACCTTCCCCTTTCTTTGATGCCAAAGAAAGGGGCTTGGCTCGGGATTACCATTTTACAGGCTTCCCCGAATTTGACAGTTTTCATGCCAAAGTTACCTTTGGCACAGCCCATTGTGAGATTAGATTAAAAGCCTCTCTGTATTGCAATGACTTAGGTTGACGCTGTTTAGCCTCAACTTCTGCCAAAGTAAGTGAGCTGCCGTATGCTATAAAAACCTGAACCGGAAAAACATAGAAAATATCT
>CAYOXN010000060.1:0-6193 GCA_964407965.1 uncultured Candidatus Saccharibacteria bacterium | reverse complement strand
AAACCAAAGCGAAATCAAAATCTCCCGGAGTATACAATTCCCTAACCATAACTCTTCGGTTTGTCTTGGTTCTCCTAACGTCAACATAATAACCATGTAAACGTTTGTTGTACCAAGCGGACTTGATTTGTAGCTTTACAAGCGTGCCATTAATATCCACAATGAGGTCGTATGGTAGGCGGTCACCAAATGGCTTTGCTACGCCCCAACCTAATTGCAGAATTTTAAGAATAGCTGCTTGTTCTGCTATATCACCTTTGATTTTGGTAATCATAGTGTCTAACCTCGGAATCGAGCCTGACGAGATGCCAATTTCTCTATCCCGCGATATAACTGACTTATTATAATGGATATATAAGATTTTGGCAAGGCAAATACCACAAGGCCTCTAGCCAATAAAAAAAGGCGGGAACCGGAGTTCCCGCCCGTCGG
This sequence comes from uncultured Candidatus Saccharibacteria bacterium, assembly GCA_964407965.1. Taxonomy (GTDB): domain Bacteria; phylum Patescibacteriota; class Doudnabacteria; order UBA920; family UBA920; genus CAZPRQ01. The sequence continues at coordinate 5,761 of CAYOXN010000060.1, read as the reverse complement.
GAGGATGCCGCCTATGCGGCTGTCACCTCTTTGATGAGCTCTCCCAGCTTCCCTGTCTCAGTGGGAAGATTTAACCCATCTTGCGCAGCCTTAGTTAGTGCAGTCTTGCAAATTTCCCAAATTTGGGGGTTTGACAGGAGTTCGTCCAGTCGCTTTCGCACGTCTGTGTTTCCCGGTTCTAGCAATGGCCTGCTGTACTCACATAGAAGGTAAATGCAGTCCTTAGCCTCATCTACTAAGACCCAAAACTTTAGTTGCTCAAGTACTTGAGTAAATGGGTAGTCGCCGGCAGGTATCCTGAGTGTTGGGCCGGCCTGTAGGAACATCCCTAAATGTATACCCGAGCCGTCCTGAGGTTCGGGATCTTTGGTGTCCAGTACGAAAACATATCCTTCCGGGGTAGTGATAAGTGCTTCAGACATGGCAGGTGAAATGTACGCGACTGCCATGTTATGCTCATCGGAACTTATGTTTGCCCCCATAACTGAAGCAAATGACAGAAAAAGGTCGTGTGTGTTCATTAGCCCTTCTTTATCAGAAATTAAACAGCAATTTTACCTATTTGTCAAATGGGGAATATTAACCATATACACAAAAACCATCCCAAATTTTGAGGATGGTTTTTGGTTACTTTACCGTAAAGGCAAAGTTAGATGCGCTTTTTGGAAGACTTCTTTTTAGCGGTCTTCTTCTTAGCGGTCTTCTTTTTCTTGGTAGCCATTGTTTGGCGTCTCCCTGAAAGTCCAGCTGATTTTGGTTGGACTTTCTTAATTTCTACTGTTCATCAGCCGAAGCTGATGAACGGAGTAGTAAAAGAAATGCGTTCCGTTGTTCCAGCGCTTAAGGATTTTCTGTTTTGTCTTCTGTTTTAAAAATTTCTCTGTTTCTTGAAGTGCAGTCCCTCTCAACTTTACTCATACCTTCATTTTAAGAAGAAAAAATAAACTTGTCAAGTGCTTGAGGCGTTTGCAAAATTTTTTCTAAGGTTAATTTTGTTTTTTGTTTTTTTGCTTTTGAAATTTCTTTTGTTACGCGCGATTGTGTTAAAGATTTAACCAGCGTACATTGGGAAACTAAAGCTTCCACGCTTTTTGTCTCAATGGTAAAAGCATAGTCGCTTGCAAAACGCACAGCGCGTATGATACGCAGCGGGTCTTCGGCAATCCTTGTTTCCGGGTCGCCAATAAAACGTAAGACCGACTTTTCCAAGTCGCTTATGCCGTTATGGTAATCGCTTACTTTTTGGGTAATTGGGTTAAAATATAAGGCATTTACGGTAAAATCACGCCTTTGGCTGTCTTCTTCGGAACTTTCTATGTACTTAACTTTCGGGTACCTGTTTTGGCGGTACACGTCTTTCCTAAAAGTGGCTATTTCTATGTTTGAGTCCCCCTCCGTCGCCGTGACTATGCCATATTCCGCATTGTGGTCGCTGTATTTTATGCCGTTGCTTTGCAAAATTTTTATGACTTCCTTAGGCAACGCCTGGGTTGCAATATCAATATCTGTAATTGGCACCCTCAGTAACAAGTCCCTCACCATGCCGCCAACATAAAAACTTTGCGGAAAGTTTTCCACAAGCAAAAAAAGAATTTTATTGCCATATTGTTCCAATTCCGACGAAGGGTTAAATGTAATTTCCATGGAATAGGTTACTTATACTGACGCAGCCAGCTTAACACATTAAAAAAATAAATACAAATAACAAACACGGAATGCATTTGTGCGATTCCGTGTTTGGAAATTTGTTATTCAAGCCGTACGCCTTCGCCGGTTATGGGAGCTTTGCGGCTGGCCCGTTTGCGCGCTATGTTTATGCGCATTAAGCTCTTTTCCAAACTCGCGGCAACTTTGGCGTATTCTTGGTCGGAAGACTTAACTTCCCTTAGTTTTGCCGCAGCCCGTTTGCGGGCTTCTTCAGCACGGTCGAGGTTTATTTCAAAGAAGTGTTCGGCGGCATCTGCCAAAATAGTAACTGTACTATTTTTATCTACCTGGATAAACCCGCCGGTAACGTTGATAAAAAATTCCTCACCTTGGTTCCTGGCAACCAATTCACCCGGAATAAGGGTGGCTACCAAAGGCGCATGGTTAGGCAAAATAGTTATTTGCCCTAAAGCCGTAGGGCACGACAAACTCTCCAATTCCTTGGAAAGCACCGTACGTTCGGGAGTCACTAGTTTTAGGTTAATTGAATTCATAATATTTCTACTAAATACTAAATAGTACGAAAAGTACGAAACCTACTTTTTCAAGTTTACTATTCTTTTGTATTTTACCCCAGTCTTGGTAAAATTTGCCAAAATACCTAATTCCAAATTTAAGGACTTAAGATACTCACTTACTTGTTTGATATTCTTAAGCCCGTAATTTTCATGCTTCTTTATTTCCAGAACTATTTTGGCACTATTTAATTCGACTAAGAAATCTACAAAATAAATCCCAATGAACTCGTTATTATAATAAAGCTTAACGGGAAATTGTTCAGTATTTTTTATACCTGCTTCTTTAAGCGCTATAGCCACAGCTTTCTGGTAATGCTTTTCTAATAAATCCCCGCCTAACTCTTTATAGACCTTATACAGTATTCCTACTATTTTATAACACTCATCCCTGTGAATTAGGTCTACTCTAAGCATGAATTTTGTTTTAGTATTTTTAGTACTTTTTCGTATTTAGTAGAACTATTTCGCAACTTGGGTGATATCCCCTTTCATGTAAAATTCACCCTCAGGTACCGTGTCGTATTCGCCGTTTAGTATGGCTTTAAAACCTTTTATGGTGTCGCCTATTTTTACAAACTCGCCTTTGCGGCCGGTAAAAATTTCGGCTACGGAGAAAGGTTGGGAAAGGAAACGTTGGATTTTACGGGCGCGGGCAACAGTAATTTTGTCTTCTTCCGGCAATTCTTCCATACCCAAAATGGCAATAATATCCTGAAGGTCTTTGTAGCGTTGCAAAGTTTTTTGGACGCTGCGGGCTACGTCGTAATGTTCTTGGCCTACTATGTTTGGGTCCAATATGGTTGAGGTGGAATCTAAGGGGTCTACTGCAGGGTAAATGCCAAGTTCGGTCAAAGCGCGGGAAAGCACCACAGTGGAGTCTAAGTGGGCAAAGGTCGTGGCTGGGGCCGGGTCGGTTAAGTCGTCTGCCGGCACGTAAACGGCTTGTACGGAAGTAATGGAGCCTTTGTTGGTGGAAGTAATGCGCTCTTGCAACTCACCCATTTCCGTAGCAAGGGTAGGTTGGTAACCTACTGCAGAAGGAATACGGCCGAGCAACGCTGACACTTCGGATCCTGCCTGGGTAAATCGGAAAATGTTGTCTATAAACATAAGTACGTCTTGGCCTTCTTCGTCACGGAAATATTCTGCCATGGATAAACCCGTCAAAGCCACGCGGGCGCGGGCTCCGGGAGGTTCATTCATTTGCCCGAACACCATGGCCAGTTTGTCCAAAACTTTTGCATCTTTCATTTCATGGTAAAGGTCATTCCCTTCGCGGGTGCGCTCCCCTACCCCGGCAAACACCGAAACGCCGCCGTGGGCTTTGGCAATGTTGTTAATAAGTTCCTGGATAACTACGGTTTTACCTACGCCGGCTCCGCCAAACAATCCTACTTTACCGCCTTTAAGGATCGGGCAAATAAGGTCAATAACCTTAATGCCGGTTTCCAATATTTCAGTCTTGGTATTTTGTTCGGTAAATTTAGGGGCGTGGCGGTGGATGGGGTATTTTTTAGAGGCTTTAGGGGTAGGCTCGCCGTCTACAGCTTCACCCAGTACGTTAAAAATGCGTCCCAATGAGACTTTCCCAACGGGTACGGATATTGCCGCACCTGTGTCTACTGCTGCCATGCCGCGCTTAAGGCCGTCGGTAGAGGTCATGGCAATGGTACGGACAACATTGCCCGGCAATTGCTGCTGGACTTCGAGCGTCAATTTATTGACACTCGCCCCGAGCGAAGTCGAGGGACCAAACTCAACTTCCAGCGCGTTATAAATAGCCGGCAAATCCTTTTCAAATTTGACGTCCACCACCGGGCCTATGACTTGTGAAATTATTCCTTTGTTCATATAAGCGATCCTGAGATACGGATGCATCCAGATTTACAGATGCCTACGGAGATTAAAATCCGAAGTTTTCCGTTGATCCGGATGTAAGCTGTATATCCGGATCGGATTAATTATTCTAAAGCTATTTTTCCTGCCGTTATTTCGGCTAGTTCTGTGGTTATCTTGTTTTGGCGTAACTGGTTATAGGTTAACGTAAGGTCGGCTATGAGGTCGCCGGCGGCTTCGGATGCGTTTTTCATCATGACCATGCGGGCAGAGTGTTCGGAAGCGTCGGACTCCAGTATGGCTTCGTATATTTGGCTTTCTAAAATCCTGGGCAACAAGTGTTCCAAGACGTCATTTGGGTCAGGCTCAAACATATACGGTATGTCTGTTGCCAAGGGTTCGTCCTCGTCACCGAGTATTTCTTGGCGGATGCTTTCGGCAAAAGGCAATATTTGCTTTGCCATGGGTTTTTGTGAAAGCGTGGAGACAAACTGGTTATATATTACGTAAATTTTCCTGTATTGGCCGGAGGTGTATAGCTCGCCAACCATTTGCGCTATGGGGTATATTTCTTCCGCCGCTATGGTCCGTTCCATTTTGGGGAAATCGGCAATGACTTGTTTTTTTAATATGGAAAGTGCCGTATTGCCTTTTTTACCGTAGGTAATAATTTCCGCTATAGTTTCCACTTCCTGTTGCTCCAATTTTTTAAGTGCGCTTAGCAAGTTTACGTTTAACCCGCCAACCATGCCTTTGTTAGATGAAAGGAAGATAACGCCAATTTTCGGCGCTTGCGGGTATGCATGGGCAAGGGGGTGGTTAAAAGAGCCGGTACGGGCAATATTTTGCACCAAATTCCAGGCAAGCTCCGCATAGGTGCGGTTGTTTACCGCCATGGTTTGCGACCGTTTCATTTTGGCGGCAGAAATCATTTGCATAGCCCGCGTAATTTTACGCGTGCTTTGTACCGAGCGTATTCGTCTTTTAATGTCACGTAATCCGGCCATATACTAGGTTTTAGCTTTTAGGTTATAGGTATTAGGAAATTATTCTTGCGTCAATAAGAATTGTTCTATAGCTTTTTTGAGTAGCGCTTCGGTGTCTTCGTTTAATTCTTTGGTGGTGCGGATGGTGTTTAAAACTTCTTTGCCTTGCACATACATATACTTATGGAAAGCGGTTTCTACTTCCTGCATTTTTTCTACGGGTATGCTGTTAAAGTAACCGTTAGAGACGCCGTACAAAATGCAAACTTGGTTTTCCATAGGTACCGGCTGGTACTGCGGCTGCTTTAAAATTTCGTTCATGCGGCGGCCAAGTTCAAGCTGCTTTTTGGTGTTCTCGTCCAAGTCGGAACCAAACTGCGCAAATGCTTCTAACTCGCGGAACTGGGCAAGGGAAAGTTTTAACTTGCCGGCAACTTTTTTCATGGCTTTGGTTTGCGCTGCGGAGCCCACGCGGGAAACGGAAATACCTACGTTAAGTGCCGGGCGTATGCCTTTGTAGAACAAGTCAGTTTCCAGGAAAATTTGCCCGTCGGTAATGGAAATAACGTTGGTTGGAATATATGCGGAAACGTCGCCAGCCTGGGTTTCTATAATTGGCAGAGCAGTCAATGAGCCGCCGCCAAAATCTTTGTTAAGTTTGGCCGCGCGTTCAAGCAAGCGAGAGTGGAGGTAAAATACGTCTCCCGGATATGC
>CAYOXN010000059.1:0-7094 GCA_964407965.1 uncultured Candidatus Saccharibacteria bacterium | reverse complement strand
TGGCGCGTTTGTGGAAGTTTTACCGGGCAAAGAAGGCTTGGTGCATATTTCGCAGTTGGCTAACTACCGTGTGGGCAGGGTAGAAGATGTGGTAAAAATAGGTGACACATTGAAAGTCCAGGTTACTGAAATAGACGAGCAGGGAAGAATTAACTTGACCCACAAACCTTTCGCTGCTGCCCCAACGCCCGAACAGCTAGCACAAGGGTCTCACGACGATTTCCGTCCCCGCAGGCCTATGGGCGGCGGCCACGGCCATGGCGGCGGCCACCATAACGGACCCCGACCGCCCCGCAGGAATTTTGACAGGTAAATAAATTTAAACAGCCCTTGTTGAGGGCTGTTTTTTTGCTTATATTCGGTGATTTAAAAAAACTTAATTAAGTTTGAGCGGATTTAGCCGTCTTCGTAGGGAAAGGAGGAAGGATGAAACATGTCCTAACCTATTTTCTTGCGGCCTTGTGGCTTCAAGCATCACCACTCACGTTTACCGGCAGCGACGCGGAGGGTCGGTCTGCCAAATTGGAACTCGAGCAAGTTGGCCAACAGGTCTACATGGTGTTGACAAACACTTCGCCCAACGATGACTTCGTACCCATAGATATTCTCACCGCCGTGTTTTTTCAAGGCGGTGAGGAGCTTGTCCCGCAAGCAGTATCGCTGTACGGACCGTCCAGCGTAAATTGGGGGAGTTATGACTTGTTTGGGGTTGTAGGCGGGGAGTGGGCGTTTGCCTGTGGGCTCTGGAGCGATCCAGGCGCGTGTGGAATTTCGAGTGCCGGATTTGGGTTATTTGGAGAAGCCGACAGGTTCCCGGGCACTAACTTGCAAGGCCCGGAGGCGCCCAACGGACTTGAGTATGGGCTTTCCAGTTTTGGCGACAATCCCTACACTGGCGATGCGTCGGTTACGGGGAACTTTGCGCTAATTTGGAATTCAATACGCATAGTCTTTAGCCTTCCCGAGGCAAACACCTTTTCGTTGGATAAAATCCAGGAAGTGGTGTTCCAATACGGGGTTTCGATTGACGATCCCCAAATTCTCGCTGAGTTGGAAGCTAACAGCGCTTTACACCACACTCCGGAGCCAGCGACCATAGGTATGGTAGCCTGCGGTCTTGCCTTACTCGGAGCCAGGCAATTCCGCCGGAAGAAAATATAATTTAGGAGAAGCGTCCAGGACTGGCAGTGCCTACGTAGACTGCCAGTCCTTTTTTATTTAGAGTATTAATTTTAATTTTTCAAATAAAAAAAACAGCTCCCGAAATCGGGAGCTGTGAAGCCTACCCTTTCGGGTAGAGTTAGCCGCGGACAGCCGGGGCTCCGCCGCCGCAAGATGGCGCGCTAGAGCTATGGCAGCCGTTAGAGTTAGACCGGCGGACCGGTCCGAGAGTGTTGTTAGGCTTGGTTTTTACTATCACCAAACCATTAAGTCGCGTGCTCTTCATTAGAGCCTCCTTGTGTAATAGGTGTTTACACGTCGGTTTAATCCGACACACTTCTTCCGCACGCCTGCTTTAGGCAAAAAAATGCGGGAACTTTGCATAGGGCTGTCGGTGTTTCAAGTTTAGCTTAGCTAACCGTAAGTGGTCAACATGCTCATTCCCGAACCCAAAGTTCAATGGCAAGAGCTTCTCAGAGATAGCTCGCATGACCTTGAGGTTAGTGTGTACGTCGTGGGGGTTCAGTTCCACAAAGACCGGATCAAACTGGGTAAACAAATTGTCCGGATTCGTGATAATCGGCGAAACGCACGGCCCTTCTTTAGCGTCTAAGAGCCACTGTACTAGAGGTAGGTTCTCAGATTGGAAGTAGTACAGTCCGTGCTCAAGGGCGGAAAATACTTCCTGAGGTTGCATGGGGGCCAGGCGTTTCCGCCGACTCCAATTGAGTAGGAAAAGTTCAGCTTCATCCCAGGATTTGGCTTCGGCTTGTGCGCGGTCAAAGGCTGCACACGCGCCGGCGGAAAAAGCTGGATAGTGGTTAGGTGAAAATATAAGAGCAAGCATTACAGGCACGCTGTCGAGCGTTAAATCCAGGAATTTTGTACTCCAACCGCGTTTAAGCCAGTATGCCTGTCGAAGGCGAATGTCCTCAGACAGCAGTTCCTGCGGCACTGCTTTTACTTGACGTTTGCCGTACCATGTAACCGCCAAAGCGTCCCGTTCTACGAGTTCTAACATAGCACGGAGTTTGGCGATATCAAGGTCTGTGTGAGCAGCGACGCCGTTGGACGTGCCGGAAATATACGGGGAACGGCCAAGTTGTTTGTGAGAGAGTGGGTAAAATGCCAAATCGACCGGCACTAGTACCTTTTCCCCAGTGTTGTGTCGCACTCCTTCCACCCATTGCCAGGTCTTGTTGGGGTTGAAAGCCGACCATCCATGACGCTTGCGGGCAAAAGGACGAAGCGGGGCTAAAACCCGCGGGTCAAGCCAAGGGACTTGCAATTGTCGGGCAGGAGCTGAAGCATCTACACGTAATAATCCGGAAGCGTAGCGTTCGTATGCTTCGGCAACAGCCTTAATAATTGCTTCGTCGGAGGTTGTGGCAAGGCCGGTACCAAAGCATTCTTCGTTGCGGATGAGCCCTTGCGTTTCGGGGAGCTGGCGATATTTTGCCACTACTTCCACCCGCGGGATGCTGTAATTGCGTAGGTGAGGATGTCCTACCGCAATATATTCAATGGGTTTATCCGGACCCACTAGATCGTGAGTGAGTTGCCATGATTGCACGAAGTGGTAGGCGCTTGGTTGGGGATTTGGATCTTCCCGGCCGACCACGATTGCAAGTAGTGTCGCTTCACGAGGGTAATCTAACGACAGTAGGCGGGCGGTTGGTCCATCTTGAAATCCTCCGTATTCAACCATACCCAACCCTGAGTTTTCGGCGCAATAGAGGTGGGCGTTTTGTCCCAAGTGGCCTGCCTCTATATTTACTAGTCGGTAACCGCGGTTGGCGTATTTTGAAGCCATACGGTCTAGGTCCGCCGTAATAAAAATGACAGCCGCGGCTCTATCGGCTTGGTGCGAATTCATTACCCGAGTAATTGTGTCGGGAGTGAATTCGGCTGTTGGTATGGGATTGAGCCGCAGGCGCGACGGATCATACCTGTATAAGCCGCGCGTCAAACCTTCGGTAGACGTTAATACAGCCACGTATACCGATATCGGATAAAGTGCACCCGCCGATGGAGTACTCTTGTGAGTATTTAACTGGTACATCGTTTGCAATAGACCAGACAGTTCGTCGAGGGTAAGGGGTTGGCCGGTGAAAGCGCGCGTGCTCTTGCGCACATTGCAGAGTTCTAGCACTTGACTACGGTTGCTTGTCAAGGCTATTGATTCTGGGTCAGCTGGGACAACCAAACGGTTGTCAGCGAGCAGTTGTGCTTCCGCCGGACTCATTGCAGACGCAAATTCGGGCGGGTTGGCGGAATCAAGGTGAAACCGTTTGTAAAGTTCCGTGCTCTCGACGATTATACCGAATTCTTTGGCGACTTCAAGTAAGCCATGGAAAATGTCTTCCGGTAGATCGCGAATTTTTTTTCGGATTTCATTTACGCTTCGGCGACCATCGCAGAGCGAAAGTATGGCCAGTAGGTCCTGGCGATGACGTTTCAATTGAAAACTGATATCACCTGAACGACTGACAAAAACCACTTGATCACGGCCCTGAGAGCGGCCGAAAAGGACAACTAGGGGTCTGGAATTTCCATTCATATAGCCTCCTAAAGCTAAAGTGTAAAAGAGCGTTTTGGTTTCCTTTCAGTCTATGAATTCCAAGTAAGTTTGTCAATAAAGGAGTCTTTCCAGAACACTTTTAAGTATTTTCAACTATCGTTGGCTTTAAACTTTATATATAATACTTTATACTGTGTTTATGACATATTTCGATATTATTAAAACTAACCCATCCAGCAGAGCCAGGATAGGCACCATTCATACCGCCCATGGCGACGTGCAGACGCCCGCTTTTTTGCCTATTGGGACAAAAGGGGCGGTAAAGTCGGTAACCGCGGAAGAGTTAAAGTTTTGGGGTGCAGACATGGTTTTGGCCAATACGTACCATTTATGGCAACGCCCCGGTGATGCGCTTATTTACAAAGCCGGCGGTTTACATAAGTTCATGAACTGGAAAGGCCCAATTTTTACCGACAGCGGCGGCTTCCAGGTTTTTAGTTTGGCAAAAAAACGGAAAGTCATGGAAGTGGGAGTAGTGTTCCAGTTTGATATGGATGGCAGGACTGAAATATTAAGTCCGGAAAAAAGCATTCAAATACAGGCGAATTTGGGTTCGGATATTGCGCTCATTTTAGACGACTTCCCCGGTTACCCATTTGAATACGAGCGCAGTAAAGAATCTATAGAGCTTACCAAACGGTGGGCCGAACGGGCCATTAAAGAGTATAAAAAAATAATCCAGGACGGCGACCCTATTAACCCCGGCCAGAAACTGTGGGGCATAGTCCAGGGCGCAAGCTTTCCGGATTTGCGGGAGCAGTCGGCAAAAGACATGGTGGATTTTGGCTTCGAAGGTTTTGCCATTGGCGGCGTGGCGGTAGGCGAACCGCACGAAGAAATGATGAAAGCGGTGGAAGCGGCCATGCCGCATTTGCCCGAGCATGCCCCCAAACATTTATTGGGAGTCGGTACGCCGTATGACATTGTCCAAGCCGTAGCCCGCGGCTGTGACACCTTTGATTGCGTTATCCCTACCCGCGAAGCAAGGCACGGCAGGCTGTATGTTAGTAGTAAGTATCAAGAAGGAAGTATTAAGGATCAGAAAGAAGGCTACAGTACCATTGACATTCGTTTGGAAAAATATAAAGAAGACTTTACCCCGGTAGACAATACCTGTAACTGTTATTTGTGCTTAAACCATACCAAAGCCTATTTGCGCCACCTGTTTGCCACGGGCGAACCTTTAGCCATACGGCTGGCTACCATGCATAACTTAAAATTCTATTTGGACCTCATGGCAAAAATCCGTACCGCCATACAGTACGATTATTTTGACCAACTGTCCCAAGATTTTAGGGAAGTTTAGAATTTTTCCGGATCTGGGTCTGCGTTATATGCAGGTCTTATTTTAGAGTAGTCGTGCCCTTTACTCATGGAATCCATAAGTTCAGGAATTAACGCTGTGTCATTCAGTAAAATGTATTTTGGGTATGTATGTCCTGCAGGTTGGGCACCGGGGTTGCCTTTATGGAAAGTTATTCGGTCGCCTGGGTTGGTTATTATGGCAAAAGTATAACCACTAGCCTTAAATTTATCCACTATTGAAGCAGCGATGTGTGATTCCCTGAGTATTTCGGATTCAGGATAGTATTGTTCATCTTTCATATGCCATAAGCATACCCCAGGTTAATATTTGTTGCAAACACGGGTTTTTTGGTATAATTTATGGGTATTAATGTGCTACAAGGCGTCTTCCTTGTTTAGCGTTAGGATTTTGCGCGTATGGCCGAAAATGATTTAATGGACAAAATAGTAAGCTTATGTAAACGTCGCGGTTTTGTTTTTCCCGGCAGTGAAATTTATGGCGGTTTGGCAAACAGTTATGAATACGGACCGGCTGGAGTAGAGCTGAAAAAGAATATTATAGATGCATGGTGGCAATATTTTGTCCGCTCACGGCTTGATATGGTAGGTTTAGATTCCTCAATTATTTTGCATCCAAAAACGTGGGTAGCTTCAGGCCATGTGGCAGGCCTTACCGATTCCATGATTGAATGCAAAAGTTGCCACACGAGGACACGCGCTGACCATCTTATTGAAGGTGCTCTGCCGGATATAAAAGTAGAAGGAAAATCCGAAAGTGAATTGGATGCCATTGTCCAGGAACATAAAATAAAATGTCCGAATTGCGGAAAGTTTGACTGGACGCCTGTCCGTAAATTTAACTTATTGTTTGAAACCAGTATCGGCATTGTTCAGGAAAATGAGTCAAAAGTGTACTTGCGTGGTGAAACCGCCCAAGGGATATTTTTAGCTTTTAAAAATATTCTTAATTCTACGCGCGTGAAGTTGCCTTTTGGCGTGGGACAGACTGGAAAGTCCTTCCGTAATGAAATAACCAAAGGTAATTTTATTTTCCGCACTTTAGAATTTGAACAGGCAGAGATAGAATATTTTTTTGACCCAGAAACTACTGAGTGGGAAAAATTGTTCGAGTTATGGAAAAGTGACATGTGGAAGTTTGTTACCGATATATTAGGTGTTAATCCCGACCATTTGCGTTGGCGCGTGCATGGAGACGAGGAGCGGTCTTTTTATAGCAAGCGGACCGAAGACCTAGAGTATGCATTTCCCTTTGGCTTTAAGGAATTGTGGGGACTGGCTTACCGGACAGATTACGACTTAAAGCAGCACATGCAATTTAGCGGACAGGATTTGCAATACACAGACCCCCATACGAACAAAAAGTTTGTGCCCCATGTAATTGAGCCCGCTGTAGGCATAAATCGGCTTATGGCCATGGTACTCCTTGATAAATATCGGGAGGAGGAAGACAGGGTATACTTAGCCCTTCCGCCAAAACTTGCGCCATATAAAGCGGCTGTATTTCCCTTACTTGCTAACAAACCTGAGCTTGTAGCTAAAGCTAAAGAAATTTACTCAGCACTTAGCACTGGCCACTTAGCACTTGGTCCGATTGCCTGGGACGACAGGGGAAATGTGGGTAAGCGTTACTACAGCCAAGACGAAATTGGTACGCCGTTTTGCATTACGGTAGATTTCCAAACCCTGGAAGACGGCACGGTAACCGTAAGGAACCGCGACACCAAAGAACAACCGCGAATGAAAATAGAAGAATTGTCTTCGTACATTGGTTCATCAATTACCGGATAATGGTGTTTTCTAGTCAAGTACTTTATCAGTATGCAAGAATCAAGAAGCAAGAATTAAGAATCAAGACTTAGTAATTAGTAAGGAGTAATAAGTAATTAGAAAATGCAGAATGACCAGCGGCATCTGTGTTATCCGTCTGCCCGACGAAGCCTTGGCGAAGTTGGGTGCATCCGCGAATTTAAACTAAAACCTAACACCTAATACCTAAAACCTAATATGCCGTAGTGTAGATCCCCGT
>CAYOXN010000058.1:2717-7097 GCA_964407965.1 uncultured Candidatus Saccharibacteria bacterium | reverse complement strand
CGCCCAAAAACGCAATGAACATAAACACCACGCTGTCTACAACCAGCGAAATACTGTTGGAAACAAACACGGCCATGGTATCGGAAAAGCGTTTGTAAGCTAGGCTAAACAGTTCGGTGTCCAAAAGTTCCGAAATAACCTGGGCAATAATGCTTGCCAAAACTATCCTGCCCACAGGCATGAGTACTTGTTCGTAGGCTTGCTGAAATGGCCACGAAGAGTCTGGTTGCATTACTCCCACCAACCATATTATAAGCATCATAATGCCGTTTACCGCACCGGCCAAAAGCACAATGTGCCGGGAAACCTTTTTACCCAACGACTTGTGCACAAAGTCGCGCAAGGTAAACGTAAGCGGGTATATAACCGTGCCGCCGTCTACCGCCCAGCCAATAAGCGGGAGGACCGCTATTTTAGTGGAAACGACATTGGCTATGACTTGGAAACTAACATACAAACTGGCGCTAATGGCACCAATACTGCTGGTGAAATTTTTTTCGTTTTGCATAAGAGACATTATACCCAATTGCAAAATTTTAGGCAATTTGGTAAGGTAGGTTTATGTCAGATACTAAGTTGCAGGAGGCACCCCCAACCCCCCACAGATAGAAAATGAGGGACATCCACTTAAGTTCGAACAACCCTGCCCCTATTCCGGGGACAAACAGGGTAATCAAAAGGGACCAACTCCCCGGGCTAAGAGTGATCACAATTGACCAACCGACGGGCGTACATGCCGGACGTGCGCCCGTCTTTTTTTGTGGATAAATATTTTAACAACAACAAAAAACTAAGAAATATTATGTTTTGTTTCTGAAATATAATTTGTTAATATAATTGTATAGTTAGTTAATAAGCTTAAAAAAAACACCCCACGGGGAGCCGCTACCAACAGCACGCGCCCCGGCACCACGGGCGATTTTTTGTTACACTCCTAATTATATTAACTTAGCGTAACAACCCGCCGAAGCTTTAGCGAAGGCGGGTAGTACTTTATTAATTTATTACATAGATTAATAATCCGCCGAAGCTTCTTGACCGTCCGTAGCTTTATGCGAAGGAGGTTGGCGAAGGCGGATGACACTCCTATTTAAATTAACATCCAGTACTTCCTTTTATTATTTCCTGTAGCGGGCGGCCATTGGCCGCCCCTACCAAACGGCACCAGCATTAAATTTATTAATTATATAATTTAAAATACTATTACTAACGTAGGCGGGAGAAAGCAAAACCATGACAAACGGAAAAATAACAGCGGAATATATTTGGCTCGACGGCCGCAAGCCAACCCAAAAACTCCGTTCCAAAACTAAAATAATAAACGGGCCAGTAAGAAAAATGGAAGATATTCCCATGTGGGGGTTTGACGGCTCGTCTACCGAGCAGGCCGAGGGACATTTTTCCGACTGTATGTTAAAGCCAGTGTATTTTATTCACGACCCTATAAACAAAGGCGACAACATTTTAGTCATGTGCGAAGTGCTAAATCCCGACGGCTCCCCGCATATTTCCAATACCCGCCATGTCCTTGCCCAGGTAGCGGAAAAACACAAAGACCAAGACCCCTGGTTTGGCATAGAACAAGAATATACCTTGTACCGAAAAGAGTGGCCCTTGGGTTGGCCCAAAGACGGCTTTCCCCACCCCCAAGGCCGCTACTACTGCGGCGTGGGCCACGACGAAGTGCATGGCCGGCCTTTGGTGGAAGCGCACCTTAAAGCTTGTTTAGAGGCAGGTCTTAGCCTTTCGGGCATAAACGCCGAAGTTATGCCCGCGCAATGGGAATTCCAAGTTGGCACCCTTGGTGCGCTAGAAGTTTCCGACCAGCTTTGGCTCGCCCGCTGGCTTTTGTACCGCCTGGGCGAAGAGTACGAAGTGTACGCCAAGCTCGACCCCAAGCCCATGCCCGGCGACTGGAACGGCGCGGGCGGCCACACCAATTTTTCCACCCGGCCCATGCGCGAGGAAGGCGGGTTGGAATACATAAAACGCACGTGCGAAAAACTAGGCCAATTCCACAAACAGCATATCCAAGTCTATGGGGCTGACAACGACAAACGGCTTACCGGCAAACACGAAACCTGCAGCATAAACCAATTCCGCTTCGGGGTTTCCGACCGCGGCGCCAGCATCCGCATACCCATGGAAACCGCTAACAAAGGCCGCGGATACCTAGAAGACCGACGCCCCGCAGCCAACCTAGACCCATACCAAATTTGCACCGCCCTTATAGAAACTACTTGCGGCGAAGGTTTTAACCCCGACAAGTACGGCTGGAAAAATTTTGAACCCAGCAAAGAGCCGCTCGTTCCCCAAAGCCTTCCCGCCCACAACCACATAGCCGTAGTATCACTATAAAAAATACCCTCCCGTAAAACGGGAGGGTATTTTTCTGTTTATCCGCTTATTTGCTTATGGGCTTTTGGGCTTACTCCACTCTGGCAGAGCTCAAACCAATTCATCTTCCTGGGCTTCTTGAGCTGCCCCTTGCCTTGGCCCCGGTTGATTGTCTTGCTCTTCGTCTATTTGGCCTGCCAACCAATCGTAAAATTCCAAAGTTTGCTCGCGTACTCTTTCTTGGTTTTCTTGCCCGCCGGAACGGATGCGGGCTATTTCCAAGGCAACCGCAGACTTAAAAGCCACTTGCAGCAAAATAGACGACTGCCTATTTGCTTCTCGCTTTTCCCAGTATTCACGCCCTGGTTTTTCCATATTTTTTACTTTCTGGGAACCGGGAGCGGGCAAGGTTTGCGGTTCCCCCGTAGCATCGGCTATATTTACAATATTCCTGACCGTTGTGTCTTTGTACGGTACTTCTTTATACGCTATTTCTATGGTGTCGCCCACCCTTCGGTTTTGGAAACTCAAAAACGCCGCGGTGTCTCCCCCGTCCTTCTTTTGTTTAAAAAATGAATAGGGGCGCTTGTTGTGGTCACGGATACGTACCAAAGGGCCAATATCCTCCGCGCTGCTGATAATTATATTTATTCTCTTTATTTCATCATCTGCCATATTTAAGCAATAATAATGGTTGTAGTTGTGTGACGGGCAACGCATGCCAAACTTACACGTAAAAATAAAACCCGTATTCCGTCATAATACACATATTCCTACGGTCTTGCCAGCATCCTTATAGGAAGCCTATGCGCATATCCCAAAAATACATTTTTAATACCAGGCCGAGCAGTTTATTGCTTGTAGCCGGAAAATACACTGCAGAACTATACAGTATTCGCGACAGCAATGTGGTGCACATTGGCAACATTCGCACCGAGTCCGACACCTATAGCGACCATGAGGGCTTTTTTGAACTTCGGGATGATTTTAGGATAAAGAGCTTTCTGCATTTGTTGGAAGAACGCCTCAAAACCTTGCCATACCTGCAACACGTTTATTTATTTGCCCCGCCCGAAAGCCTCCAAAAAATAAAAGACACGCTCCCGTTAAATTTGCGCCTTAAGGTGGCGGGTGAAATAAAAGGCAATTTTACCAAGCGGCATCCTGTAGAATTGTTGCATTTGCTCACCCGGCAGCGTATGGGCGGAGGGGGGCCAAAAATACCCCTACCCGAACGCGCGGCAAAAATATTGGCCCGCAAACCCACCGAACGTCCAGGCAAACGGCAGATTATATAACCCAAAACCCCTCCCATAAGGAGGGGTTTATTTAAAGCTCAATACCACTATTTCGGAATTTGTCCCAATGCGTTGGGGCGGGCCCCACGTACCCACGCCAGAGGTAGTGAGTATTTGCATGGTTTTGTAGCCTTGTAACCCGTAATGGAACCCTTTATACACTTGTTTGGTTATATAACCAATGGGGAACATTTGGCCCAAATGCGTGTGGCCGGAAAGTTGGAGGCTAATACCCGCCGATTCTGCCACTTCTATATGGCTTGGTACATGCTTAAGCAATATGCTTGGTCGGGAACGGTCTATAAACAAGCTGTTTAATATTTGGGCTTGCCGTGCCGACCATACCGTATCAAAATAATCAAGGCCTATTATTTGCAAACCCTGAATATCCACCTTCTCGTTATCTAACACCCTTACCCCTGCTTGTTTAAGGGCGTTTAAAAATACGCTCTTGTCGCGGAATTCTTCATGGTTACCCATAGCAAAGTACGTGCCATGGGTAGACTGCAAATTTTTTAATTCGGCTGCCAGCTCCACATGGTTGGCAGGCGGACCGTCGTAAAAATCTCCGGGTATGAACACTATATCTGGCTGTTGCGCATTTATAAGTTTAACCACCTTGCGGATAAACCCAATATTCCTCACATGGCCCAAATGCGAATCGGAAAAAAGCACTGCCTTTTTATTTTTCCAATATTCCGGTACCCGGGACAATGTAACCGACACATGCTTGACCTGCGTGCGG
>CAYOXN010000058.1:0-2707 GCA_964407965.1 uncultured Candidatus Saccharibacteria bacterium | reverse complement strand
CCCCGTATAAGCTTATAAGGCCGGCCGCCACTAACAAGGCTTTGCCAACATACAACCCCACCTTTAGCAGATGCAGGGCGTCAAAGAGCCCCATGAGCAAACCCGCAACGACACTTGCCCAGAACAACCAATACAATGTCCCAAGCCATACCGCTGCCAAAATATATATAATCCTGACCAAGCGGTTAAAATATTTAAACGCCAAAAGGCTCGCAACAAGGAAGCTAACAGCCAAAAAACCCACCATAATTTGCAAAGCCTCTACATGGCTTGGCTGGCGGATATGGAAAAAAAGTTTGAGGGCTTCGTAAACCGCGTAATGCACTACGCCTAAAAAAAGCTGCGCGATAGCTATAAAAATAAGAAAGCGCTTTATCATATTATTCTTCTTTGGCAGCCTTAATGGCATGGCTTACAGGTTGGCCGGCTTTGAGGGACGTAATAAATTTTTTTATGGTGTCGTAAATAACCGGCAGCTCCAAATAATCTATACCTATGCCTATCCACGCCAACCATACGGGCAAAGTTACCAAACTGGTATGGACATACTGTTCCAAGACAATTTCGTCGGTTATCCAAAAAATATGCAGCCACTGGCTGTTGAGTGCCAACAGTAAAAGCAAGTCTTTGGAATTCCATTTTTGCCTTAGGGCATCTATATACAAAAGGGAGGTGGCAAGGATTGCCGGTATTTCGGTGTAATCTACTATTAAAATAAAAGCCTGCCAAATGCCAGTGGGGTTAAAATAACTCTGGCCGAGCAGCTTTAACGCCACCACATGGGTAGTCATCCAATACAAATGAATGAGCTGCAATACAAACAAACCGGCAGTAATGCCCGCGGCCAACCGGTAATGGCGTTCGTACCAGGCAAAGAAAGAATTAACCAGGGTTTTAAAATTCATTGCTAAAAGATTTATACATCCAGTATATCATAAATATCTATAATTGGTTCCCTATGCCGGCAAGTCAAGAATTGAAAGCTTAGACGTCTTAAGGTATGATAAGAAAAGTTCAAGGAGGTCCTTTGGACATCAAACGCACTCTGTATAAGGGTTTGTTCGTTTTCTGCGTTATTGCAATAGTGTTTTCGGGCGGGATGATACTGTATTTTGGGAAGAATCCATCACTCATAATCCCCATACTAGTTATTTACTTCGCCCTCAACTCTGCCGGCGTACTATTCCGGCGGCTTTACCCCTAACCGCACCCCGTGCGGTTTTTTTATACCCTCCCCTCTGTTCGCTAATTCGCGCGAATGAGAGTAGAGATTTTAGGAATTTTCAGGATCCTCTTCGGCCACTTCGCGACTTTCAACTTTTCCGGGTGTGTGATTATATTCCCTGTTCCAAGTAGCTCTTCGCTTTATAGCATCTTCATGCTCTTGTATATCATCCTCTACCACTTTTCTCATTACCTCTTTCGAATAATTTTCCCCTTCGTGTTTTTTCTTATAATCTTCAAACTCCTGCCTTTGTTCGGTTGTAAGTTGTGTCATATATATACGTTAATAACTCCTATATTATAGCACTTAAATTATATGGAACTCGCAACTAACAAAAAGCGGCTCCGCCGAGCCGCTTAACCCCATGGAAACGTGGGGGTTTTATTTATTACGATTATGTTTAGTTAGCAAATAATCTCAATGTGGTAAAAACTTCCGGAATGGCTGGGGTGGTAAGATTCGAATCCCGATTATTATCGGGACAGGCTCTCCGAATGTCCCGATTGCTATCGGGATACAATTGTATTGGTTTAAAAAAGTAGGGGTATAAATAAAAACTTCAGAAATGGCTGGGGTGGTAGGATTCGAACCTACGAATGGCGCCTCCAAAGGGCGCTGCCTTACCACTTGGCGACACCCCAATCATTCCTGAACTTTTACAATTTTTTCCAAAATATACTTAGGGTTTTTTAATTTTTTTAAATACTTTTCTCTCGCTAAAGCTTCAGTCCTGGTATTATATATTTCAGTGTAAATTATTTTCCACGGACCTTTATTAGTCGTATATTTTTCCCCGCCTCTATTATGCCTTGCAACTCTTTCCTCAACTCTTTGTTCTGTCTGTCCTATGTATAAACCTCCTTGCGGGTTTTGTAATATATAAACACAATACATAGAAAGAGAATGTCCCGATAATATCGGGATGCCTTACCACTTGGCGACACCCCAATGGTACTAGTATGTAGCGGTTAGTGGGTAGCGTTTAGCTACTGCAATAACTGATATATTATAAAATATCCGCGAGAAAAAATCCAGAGCAGAGAGTTAAAACACAATATATACTTAGGCACCGGGGATGGCCGTCTTCAGGGGTGCATTAGGATATTATAATTCCACTGTGAATTTTATGAAAACCTATTATAGACATATTTCCCTGAAGACGGCCATCATTAGCTCCTTTATTATAATGTTTGGTATACTTAAGCTGACCTCAAATCTTTAACCTTACAACTTAAATCTACCTCCCTATGCCCCATATACACGAAAAAATAGACTTTACGGTAGAGGTTTTTATAGTCCATAACGGCAAAGTGCTTTTAAGGAAGCATGACAAATACAAACAATGGTTTGGAGTAGGCGGGCATATTGAACTGGACGAAGACCCAATCCAGGCTGCCGTTCGGGAATGCAAAGAAGAAGTAGGGTTAGACATTACAATTATTCCCCCGGCTTTGCATTTTTCCAACACGCCTGATGCCGAAC
>CAYOXN010000057.1:0-7518 GCA_964407965.1 uncultured Candidatus Saccharibacteria bacterium | reverse complement strand
GATGTTTTTTTAGCCAGCGTCAGCAGCAGGGTTTGGTGGACGGTTAGTTGGGTGTAATTGTAATCTGGCAAGCCCCATATACATTTTTTGAGGTTGTCGTTCACATCCCATAAGTACATGTCGACGTTTTTTATTTGGCTGACTAGAGCGTAGACCGCATGGACGGTGAAGTATGGGTTAGGGTGTATTTCCCATTGACCGTTGCCCACTGTTATTATTTTTGGCGTTGCCCTCCTGGCATCATCCTCCAAAACCTCCTCAATGCGCTTATGGGTCATTACAAGCCTGTTGAAAAGGTGTTCGGAATAAACAGTCCCCAAACAAGCATATAGATCGGATGCCCAGTTATTTTGTCCTCGCCTACCCAAAGCCACGCACTCGGGTTTTAAGTACCGCATGGTCCTCCTTTGGTAACTATTGTACCAATGACAAAAATAAAATTCAATTATTTGGCAGACTTCCTCATATACAAGAGTTTTTGTGGGGGTGAAAGCCGTTCTATGGCGTACCGGAGCATGGTGCGGGGCATGTGGCCAGCATGGCGGTCCAAAAAGCCGGTTAAATATTTTTCACCGCAGCGCTTGCCTACTTCCCTGAGCATCCAGCCCACTGCTTTGTGGATTAAGTCATGGCTGTCCTTAAGGAGTATTTCCGATAGAGCCAAGGTAGTACTCGGGTCTTTAAAATATATAAAATCAAAAGTAGAAATTATGGCAATGCGGCGCTGCCAGAGGTTTTTTGACTTGGCAAGTTTAAACAGGATTTTTTTGTCCCGGTGCCGCAAGAACGCTCCCACAACTTTGGGCGCGGTTACGTCTACCAAATCCCAGTTGTTTATGCCGCCCGTGTGGGCAATATAAAATTGGTAAATGCGTTTTTGTTCAAGTTCGCCCTGTGCAGGGTTTTTAAATTTAAGTTTTTCCGCCCGGGCAAATTGGTATGTAAGTATAAGCAGGCCAATGAGGCGGTGTTCGTGAATGGGGCTTTTAAGCAGCTTTTCAATATCATTAAACTTTAAGTCTATATATTTTTTGGCCAATATTCTTTGCTTGGGCACGGTAATGCCTAAAAACATATCCCCTTCCCCATACTGCCCACGACCTGTCTTGAAAAATCGCTGCAAAAGTTTGGCTTTTACGGGATTTTTTAATATATAAATATCATTCATTAAATGCTTATACATAAGGATTTTTGGACAATAAAATATTCTATTGCTATAATTATTTTAGCACTTTTGGCCTAGCGGGATTGCCTACCGCTGCAAAGGCCTTATTTTTTTGTTTTCTCTTGGCAGGGAGAAATTACCACACCTAAGGAGGGATCGTGGGCAGAAACCGAACCGCACGTCGTCGCCGTATTTATCAAAGGAGAAGAAAAGGTATAGCACGTCGCCGGCGTTAAGTTTGATTTGGGTAGAGACTCAAAAGACCATCCGCTTTGGCAAGATGGTCTTTTAAATTTGTACCGTGTGTAGTTCGTGGCCCGTATGTCGTAAAAACTTAATTAAGTCTTCGGCAGTTATTCCTACGGTAGCGGTGTTAATGTTCGGGTGTACGTATATTTTTCCTTTTTTCAACAAGTCTTCGTCTATATAATACTTTACATGGCAACCCGCATCATTCATTAATCCTAGCGGCGAAACCGAGCCTGGTGTGAGTTTTAAATGTTCTAAAAGTTCTTCGGGTTTGCCAAAGCTAAATCCTTTCTCCCCTACTGTTTTGGCAAAGGCTTTCAAGTCCGCTTTCTTACCATGGTCTATGGTCAGTAAATAAAATTGGTGGGTTTTTTCTGCGCGCAAGAACAAATTTTTGGCGTTCTCGGCTACCTGGGCAATGGCCACTTTGCCGGAATCTATGTTGGTAAAAACGGCTTCGTGCTCGTACAATTCAAAGGCTATATTCAATTTTTTTAAAAGTTCCAACGTTTCTTCCATAGCTATACCATAAGTTGGTTTATTGCCAGGACCGCTATAATCAAAAATACAATTATGAGCAGGAAGAACAAAAATCCCTGTTTAAACTCTGGTTTTAGCACGGTCCATTGTTTGGAAACCAGGCCCTGCGCAGGCGCTTTGGTTAAAACTTCTTGCATGGCCTTAACCGAACCTTCCTGGGCAATGAGGCGCGGCAGCAATATGCGCTGGGTAAAATCCAAAAAAGCAAAAAAAGGCTTGAGCGTTTCCGGGGTATCCGCTACGCTGCGGCTGTAAACATACACTTGGTTCTGCATAAATTCCAGCGTCACGTTGGCAAATTGGTTCTTAAGCAGCATAAGTATTTCCGGGGCAAAAATATGCAATGCTTCCGGTTCCATTTTGGTTTCGCAAAAAAGCCGGTACGTGGGGGAAAATTCGGCTGGAAGCGGGACCAGGCTTACATTTTTTAATTTATTGTCCGCCAGTTCATCGCCAAACGACATGGTATTGGGAATTAACAACATGCTGGCAACTTGCGACGTTAACCTTAGCTCCATTACCGAAGAAGTGTAGGTATGGGCGGTTTTTCCCGAGCCTACGGTGTATTGGTAGCTAAAAATATTAAATTTAACTGCCCCTATAGTACCCGAAATTTCATGGCTTTTCGTTTTGCTATGCCCGACGGTAAAGAGCGAGCTGTCAGGAATGCCGGTAAAGGATTTGGTTTGGTAGACAAACCCGTTTAACTCGCTGAATGACTTGAAAAAGAATTGCCGTTTTTTCTCTCCGACATAATACTTCAGATACCCTATGGAAATAACCGGGAGTGCAAAAATTGCTAGCAACTCCCGGCCATCTCCGGGTATATTTAAAACAATGTAAATAACCACCGCCTCAGCAAGTAAGCCTAGTACGGCTAGCATCCAATATTTTTTGGCCTCAGGCCCAAAAAACAAATCCCTTACCGAGAGGTTAAGTTGGGGCACGTGCCAATTTATTTCGGAGGCATTTTGCATATTAGCGTTTGAACAATTTGCGTATCTGTCCCCAGAGCGCTTGCCTTCGGGAGGAGTCGCTCAGTATGTGCCATGCCGTGGGCGCCACTGAAATTATAATAATGAGCGCCACTATGGGTAAAATATACTTGTCTATGCCTGGAACGCGTGAGCCGAGAAAATAACCCAAGAGCGGCAAGCCCAAAGCCCAGAGGCTATTGGCTACAATGTCTATTAAAAAGAATTTTTTATAAGGCATTTTGCCTACTCCGGCAAGTATGGGGGCAAAGGTCCGGACTACCGGGACAAACCGGGCCAGTATAAGGGTTTTAGCCCCATATTTGGCAAAAAATTCTTGTGAACGTTGGACATGGTCTTTATGGAAAAACAGCGAGTCCTCGCGTTTGAAAATTTTAGGCCCATACCGTTTGCCCAAATTAAAACCTACATTGTCACCTATGACCGCTGAAAGCATGAGCAACACCAGCAAGATTTTAATGTCCAAAAAACCTTGGGACGCCAAAAAGCCAGCGGTAAAAAGCAGGCTATCGCCGGGAAGCACGGCTCCAATAAGCAGGCCAGACTCGGCAAAAACTATGGCTGAAATGCCAACATAACCGGCAGATTTTATAAAACCAACAAGGTCAAGCATGGGAAAATTCCTTAAGCGCGGGTAGCCTTATCGGCTTCGGCTCGGTTTGCCTTTTTAAAGCGTACGGAAAAAACAGGTTCATAGGGGTTGTTGTCTTGGTCTTCCACTTGGACCGTTTCCCCTTTCATGAGCGTGGAGATGGCTACGTCAGCTAGGGTTTCCCGCTCTTCCCGGATATGCAAGCTTAAAAGGTCTACCTTGTCCCAGTCGTTGCCCAATTCGTTCTTGGTCTCGTTTTCAATTTGTTTCTTCCGGTCTTTCAGGGCTTTTAATTTCTCCAGGATTTCTTGGTACTCGTGGCTGGAATCAAGCGCATCCTTATACATATTTTTGTACTGTTTTTGTTCGCGCTTCTTTTCGTTTATGCTGTTCCAAATTTCTTGAATATTTCTCATGGTTTGGCGTGTAATTTTTGATACCTCAGTATTATAGCAAAAGAGAAGCTCCCGGTCATGGGGTCCGGGAGCGTTGGAGTAGCCGAAACACCAAAAAATTGGTTTCGGTTACTATCCTCCGAAGTGTTTCCAAATCTGCAGTTTTGGACCGTTCAAGTAATTCTTCCAGCCGCTTTATAATTTTTTTACCCTGTTTACCACTGGCACTGGCAGAAAACCGCAGGATGGATTCTTGTAACAATTCCCCTACCTCGTCCCGATTCTTTTTGGAGGTGGAATACCTCATTTTCCTCCTTGTTAAGTATTGTGCACCTGGGGGAGTGCAGCTGAAACTCTATCATGTTGGTTTGTCCGGAATTTGGACATTGAATGCCAGCTGACAAGGCTGGGGACAGGTTTTGAATTAGTCCTCAATAAATTATGTTTGGTTAAAACCGCCAGCCTGGATGTGCCAAAGTTTTTGGTATGTGCCTTGCTTGGTCTTTAATAGTTCTTTGTGGGTGCCTTCTTCGCTTACCCGGCCGTTTTCCAATACCAATATCCTGTCCATTTGCATAATGGTGGAAAGCCTGTGGGCTATGACAATAGTGGTTTTGCCGAGCATGAGGGTTTTAAGGGCATCTTGGATATACATTTCGCTTTCGCTGTCCAGGCTGGAAGTGGCTTCGTCCAAAACCAATATGGGGGCATTTTTCAGTATAGCCCGGGCAATGGCTACCCGTTGCCGCTCCCCTCCCGAAAGTTTGACTCCCCGCTCGCCTACTAGGGTTTCGTACTTGTCCGGGAACCGTGAAATAAACTCATGGCAGTGTGCCAGCTTGGCGGCTTGCATAACTTCTGCCGTGCTGGCCTGGGGTTTGCCGTAGCGTATGTTTTCAAATAGCGAACGGTGGAATAGTATGGGTTCTTGCGGGACCAGTGAAAGGTTTTGGCGTAAGCTGTCTTGGGTAACGTGGGCTATGTTTTGGCCATCGATGCAAATAGTTCCCCGTTGGATGTCATAAAACCGGAAAAGCAATTTTACAATAGTGGTTTTCCCGCCCCCCGAACTGCCTACCAGAGCCACGCGCTCCCCAGGGTTTATATGCAACGTAAAGTTTTTAAATACCGGCTGCTTGTCATGGTACGCAAACCTCACGTCAGTAAAGTCTATGCTCCCGCTGGCCACAGAAAGCGTGGCCGCGTTTTGCTTATCCTGCACGGCATGCGGCGTCAGCAATATTTCCGTCATTTCATTGGCATCGGCCATATTTTCGTATGCACGCCTAATAAACCTGCCTATGTCCCAAACTTTCATGAGCACGAGGCCCCAATAAGCTTGGATTTGAGCAAAGTCGCCAATGGTCAAACTCCCCTTCCGCCATAAATATACTGATGCAAAAATAATAAAAAATTCCAATATGTATAACAAGAAACTTTGGATGCCGTCTAACATGGCTGAAAGGTTCCAGGTAAAACTCCTAATTCTCCGTAACGCTTCTGTAGTTTGCCGGAACGACTTGGATTCGCTAACCTGTGCAGTAAATAATTTTATATTTATATTGTTTGTGACGGTATCTGCCAATAAACCGGTTGTGCGGGTATCGGCCGCCGCCCGCTCAAGGTCGTATTTGACCTTATATTTTGAAAAAAATAAATTGGCAATAAAAAATATGAGAATCCACACTAAGAAACCAGTAAATAATAGAGTATTTTTACGCAGCAATATTACCAAAATACCAACCAGCATCATAACCGTCCTGCCTACCCGGTAAACTATTTCGTCCGACAAATCTTCAAACGAGCGGGTGTAGCGGTTTACTTTTTTTACCAAGCTGCCAACGAAGTTATTTTGAAAAAAAGTGAATGAGTGGTTATGGAGGTAATCAAAACAGGAGTTCATTAAATCTGTTAAGGCATGCGTTTGGAAATAGATGTTGGCAAATTCTTGGACGCGGCGAAATATCCATGAAAAAACATACCAGCCTATTAAAATTGAAAATAGGAAAGAATACGCTTGGGGGTCTCGTATCCCTTGTGCCATGGCATCTACCACTTTTTTTACATACACCGGTATGACTACTTCGCCAATAGTAGTTCCAGCCATACCCAAAAAAGTCAAAAACAGGGCAACTTTGTATCGCATGGCATGCTGCCAAAATATTTTTAGAGTTTGCTGGGAAAGGGTTTGCATATACAGACAGTATACCAAAAAATCCCCTTTCGTGAGAGGGGTTAGGGTGCAAATAATACAGGGAGGAAGTAGTTTAAAGTTGTTAATTTATTATCACCCTATTTGGTCTAATACTCCAATACTCTATAGTATTGGAGTATTTGCTAGTATTGGAGTATTTGCTATTTAGTCCGGGTTTTGTTCGGGGTGTTCGGCGGCAGCCCGAACTTTTTTGACTATTTCATCCAAGCTCCAGCTGCTTTTGACTATATAGTCTATTGCCCAATGAGCCTGGGCTTCATTCAGCTGTTCGGGATCGGAGAGGTTGCTCAACATGAGTACGGGCACTTTTTTGCCCCACGGGTTTTTGCGGAGTTTTTTTAACATGGTTAACCCGTCCATGTCAGGCATGACAATATCAAGAATAATAACCGCAGGTTTAATTTCCAACGCCTTCACCAAACCCGTTCGGCCGTCGG
Organism: uncultured Candidatus Saccharibacteria bacterium; assembly: GCA_964407965.1. Classification (GTDB taxonomy): domain Bacteria; phylum Patescibacteriota; class Doudnabacteria; order UBA920; family UBA920; genus CAZPRQ01. Next base: position 930 of record CAYOXN010000057.1, on the reverse strand, counting down.
AAGCTTGGAAAACCACAAAACCCTCCCTCCGGAATTTGTCACCCAACACTTGGGAAAGGGCCCTGTCATCTTCAATAATTAAAATGGTATAGTCCAATTTCATGGCATTGTGACCGCTAGGTATTAAGCTTGTGCGATTGGCAGCTCTACATGGAATTTGCTGCCTTTATTTTCAGCCGACTTAAACCAAATGGTCCCATGGAAAAAATCGACAAACGACTTAACTATATATAAGCCCAACCCTGTGCCTTCGGTTTCCATACGTGCTGCGTTATCGGCACGGAAGAGTTTGGTAAAAATTTTACTTTGTTGCCGTTTGGGGATCCCAAAGCCCGTATCGTCCACTTCAATTATAAGGGTGCTGTTTTTGTCTTTGAGGGGTTTTACCTGTACGCAAATGGCTACGGTACCGTTGGCTGGTGTGTATTTGACGGCGTTCGAAAGCAGGTTTTGGAGTATAATCCTGACAATTTTTTTGTCGGTTATAATGGGCTGCGTTAAGCCGCGGAGTTCCTGGGTGAACCGGATATTTTTTTGCTTTATGGCAGGCATAAGTTCGTCTACTACCCCATGCAATACATCGGGTAAGTCTATGGCCGAAAGCTTTATGGCAAAAGTGCCCAATTCCATGCGGGATACGTTCAAAAAGTCATAAACCAATTCCAATTTTTTTATTGGCCTTATATACCTCCTCAACATAAGCGCGCTGTTCGGGGTTTAGGTTCCCCAGCTCGTTTTTTAATAGCACTTCAACATACCAATTTATGGCTGATAAAGGGGTCCGCAATTGGTGGCTAGCCAAGGAAATGAGTTCCGATTTGGTTTTGTCAATTTCTTTTTCTTTGGCAACGTCACGGAGGATCTCAATTGTACCAATGACATTTTTGCCGACTTTTATAGGTGTTGCCGTAAGGGCTATGGGTACCAAAC
>CAYOXN010000056.1:0-7596 GCA_964407965.1 uncultured Candidatus Saccharibacteria bacterium | reverse complement strand
ATATACCCAAATGTAATTCACTATGCCCGTTCGGCTATAACTGCAACAAAAAATAATTGAACGTTTAAAATAACTCCCTTGCAACCAACCGTACAAATTAATGCTACATGGTAAGCCGTATGGGCTTACCTAGTCTGCACCCTCTCCTGTCCGCATAACGGACATCCTCTCCCTTCGCTGCATCGGGGCGAGGAGGGGGACATTACTGCCAGGACAGTGAGGTGGTTACCTAAACATTACAATAAAAAAGCAGCTCCGCCGGAGGCGAGCTGCAGCCAGGCACAGGTTTACCAAAATTGAGGACCCAGTCAAACCGAGAATTGGGAAAGTACTTGCGTACGTAATCCCAGTTTACCGGGGTTATGTTCATGACTTTGACAAACCCTTGCCGTAACGCGGCGGGCATAGGGAAATTACCGAAATAGCGATGCTTCAGCAGGAAATCGAGGTCCCTGCCCCACTCGTTAACTATACTGCCATCGGGCAAAGGTGTTTGGACCTCAAAACCTTCGCCTACTCTTACTATCTTAAAGTCCCCAACATCTACCGCCGCAACAACATGCTTAACCATGTCTATTTCAACTTCGCCAGTCATCTTTTTAACCCCCTTGGTTAATGGTTATTACTATACCAAAAAAGCCTCAAGGAAACAAGTATAAATTAATACGGTAATTTATTGCACTTTTCTTTTATTGGTTTCAATGATATAATCCAAATCCACATTTTTTAGGGGGTTAAAAATGCTGAAAAAAGCATATGAGATAATGGAATTTTGGACTACCGCTGTGGGATTTGCTTGGGCCATAGGCACAGGCTTGGCTGATGCCAATGTAAGTAAAACTCTGGTTGGATTCTCCGGCGCCTTTGCTTACAGCACTATCCTGTACCGCCGTGCCTGCAGGCAAATGAAAAACCCTTCCGAGTAGGAAGGGCTTTTTTATTAATGCCGGTTGTGGCGTTGGACAAATACATGGCCTGTGGTAAATGGCTGCCTGCGGCGGTTTTGGGAATTAAATTTGCGATGCGGTCGGGCATGGCTGCCTTCCGAAGCATGGCTCGATTCACGATTAAAACGAGGCTTAAACCCATGCTGCCTCTTAGGCGGGCGTTCAAATACCCGGCGTTCGGGCTGGTTAATAACTTCGGTCTGGCCTTTGGGCAACACCGGAAGTTTGGAAACCGGAAGCGGTTTTCGTATGAGGCGTTCAATGTCGCGGACGTCACGGGTTTGGTCCGGCGTAGCAAACGAAATGGCATGGCCGGCATGGCCGGCGCGGCCGGTGCGGCCTATCCTGTGGACGTAGTCTTCGGCGTTTTCGGGCAAGTCATAATTTACTACCAGTTCTATGCCCGTTACGTCTATGCCGCGGGCGGCTATGTCGGTTGCCACGAGCACGCGGTATTTGCCAAATTTAAAACCTTCCAAGGCCTCAAGCCTCTGGTTAAGGGAACGGTTGGAATGGATTTCGGCAGAATTATGCCCCATACGGCGGACTACCGCGGCAATTTTCTTGGCGCCAAATTTAGTACGGGAAAATACCAACACGCTGCCCGTATAATCTTGCAAGACTTTTTCCAAGAGTTTAAGTTTTTCCGCTTTTTGGACAAAAAATATTTCCTGGCTAACCTGGGAAGAAGCGGTACCTGCCGGCGCAACCTCTATCCGAAGCGGCATTTGCAAATACTGTTTGGCAATATCTACAATTTCCACGGGCATAGTGGCAGAAAATAACATAGTCTGCCGTTTTGCAGGAATGAATTTTAATATTTGCTTAAGCTGCGGGGCAAAGCCCATGTCGAGCATGCGGTCGGCCTCGTCTAAAACCAAAATTCCCACATTATCTAACCGCAGGGTTTTTTGTTCCAAGTGGTCTATGAGCCTGCCGGGAGTGGCAATAATAACATGTGGTTGGCGGCGCAAAGCAGACAACTGCCTGTTCATAGATTCGCCGCCTATGAGCACTGCGGTTTTAAGCCCCAATGACTTGCCAATTTTATTGAGAGATTCATTGACTTGCACTGCCAATTCGCGAGTTGGCAAAAGGACCAAGCCTTTAGCCTTGGTGCTGGCCATTATTTGCAACATGGGAATGCCAAAAGCCAAGGTCTTGCCCGTACCTGTTTGGGCTATACCCATAACGTCTTTGCCAGATATGGCAATAGGTATAGCCTGTTGCTGAATTGGCGTTGGCTGTTTAAAGCCATTTTGATCCAATATCTCGAGCAGTTTTGGCGCTATGCCTAAACCGTCGAAACTGGATTTATTAATTACTGGTGTCATACAAAAAAATTCTGACCCGAACTTTTGGGGTCAGAAACTGTTCACAAAAGATCAAGTCTATTACTTAGACTAAATTATATCACAATCCATATTTTTTGTCAACGAATCCACTTGACAAACTATATTATATTATGCATAATATTAGGTATTTTGGTTATTTGCGGTAAGAATATATTCTAATGTATTTTTGCTGCTTCTAATCAGAAGCAATCACAACCCGCCCTGCTCGGTTGCAAAGCAGGTACTTGTAAGTCCCGAGTCTTCGGACGCAGTGAGGAATGCAAGTAACTTCCCAAGGAGGAAGTATGTTCGTAAAAAACGTCCGTGAGTTTTTGGCCGCCTGCGCAGCCGGTGATGCCTACGTCCCCCGCGTCGCCTTCGACGCTCTATCGGAAATGGGCGGGGATGAGCCCTACTCCCTTCCCGAACTCGAAAAGTTATTACAGGAGGCGGAGCAGGGGTATGAATTTCGGGATGATTCTGATACCGGACCGCGATTTGTACCCCGGGTAGATTCTGCGAAGGCATATTACACTTCGGCGAGTGGACGAAAGGTTTTTCTTATGGAAGCCGAGGGTGAATGGTTAGTAACCATGCACCCGACGGAATGCCCCCATCGAATGACTGCCATGGAGGCCGTGCATAATGGCCGAGTAAAATGGAGCCAGGTGAAAAACTATATGCGCGCTAAGGGGGTCAAAACCCCCATAGAGTTAGAACACACTCTAGATCGCCGCTTCCGAAACTGGCTTCTCTCCATACCGGGGTGGCACGGGAAAGGGTATACTTTAAGGGGATTTAGTGATGCCTTTAATATCTTCCGCGTAGAAGGAGTGCCAATTTACAGTCACGCTCATCGTTGTTTTGAGTTGTGGCAAGAAGGTGACTGGGGAGGAGCGGAGATTAAGGCACTCGAGATCCAGACCTTTTTCCAAAAGCTTCAAGGCCTTTCTGAGGAAGAAAAAACTTGGGTAACTTACTGGTATGCCTTACTCCTCAACATGATGACATACCAACAGTCGCGTCCCGACCTCACGCACCAACAGGCCGCCGACATTCTTGCCAAAATGGGCGAAGAATTAGGAAAAACACCCACCCCCGACGAACGCGGAAATTATAAAGTTTCCATCCGCTGCCGCACCGAGGATTCGGTTACGGATGCAGGACTCACCCAACAACTGCTGCTGTGGGTATCTCCGAACACTAAATTACTAAAAAGGAGTTGGGTTAGGGAAAGAAAACTCTGGGGTCCCACAAATACCTTAGTGTTGGAAACTGCGGGGGCAGTAGTTCTGGCAGTAACCCACGCCGAAGTTGGATTTAGTGCGCAACTTCATCACTTCGGTAACACAGACGACGCCGTGTTACCAAACATAGAGACGTCTGGTTTTCAGATGTTAATAAGACACCACTGGAAACTAGCCGATCCTCTAATTGTGGCTTCCAAAAAGTAACACTTTAGGAGGCTCCGGCGCCCCCAACTCGCTCGCGCGGGTTGGGGCTTTTTTTTATTCCCACTCCACGGTAGCTGGGGGTTTGGAGGTTATGTCGTAGGCTACACGGTTTATGCCGCGGACTTCGTTGGTAATGCGGCTGGAAATTTTTTCCAAAAGTTCGTGCGGGAGTTTTGCCCAGTGCGCCGTCATGAAATCTACCGTATTTATGGCGCGCACAATTATGGGATAGCCGTAACTGCGGCTGTCCCCCTGCACGCCTACGGACTTTATGTCAGGCAGCACCGCAAAATATTGCTGGATATTTTTTACTTCCGAGCTTTTGCCAATTTCTTCGCGGACAATGGCATCGGCCTGCCTTAACAACCCCAATTTTTCTTTGGTAACTTCCCCAATTATCCTCACGGCCAAACCCGGCCCGGGAAACGGCTGGCGGTGCACAATGCCGTCCGGCAAACACAAAAGCGTACCCAGGCGCCTCACTTCGTCTTTATACAATTCACGCAAAGGCTCAACAAGCTTAAAGCCCATTTTTTCCGGCAGCCCCCCAACGTTGTGGTGGGACTTTATAAGCGCCGCAGTCTTGCCTACCGAAACGCCCGAAGAAATGGCGTCGGTATATAAAGTGCCTTGGACCAAAAAATCTGCCTTGCCAAATTTTTTTGCTTCGCGTTCAAAAATGCGAATAAACAACTCGCCAATAATTTTGCGTTTGCGTTCGGGATCGGTTACGCCGGCAAGTTTTTGCAAAAATTCCTTTTCTGCCCGCACGACCAAGAGGTTCATTTTAAAATGTTGTTTGAAAGTCTTTTCCACTTGTTCAGTCTCCCCTGCCCGCATGAGCCCCGTATCCACATAAATGCAGTATAACTGCTTGCCTATAGCCTTATGCACCATAGCGGCGGCCACGGCAGAATCTACCCCGCCCGAAAGCGCGCAGACCGCAAGTTTTTTTCCTACCTTTTCACGGATTTGTTTAACACTAAGGGCTAAATAATCGTGCATGCTCCATGTACGCTTAACTTTAGCCTGCTTTAAAAAGTTGTCTAAAATTTTCATGCCGTTTGCGGTTTGTGTAACTTCGGGATGGAACTGTATGCCATAAAACTTTTTAGTTTCATTGGCAATGGCGGCATTTTTACAGTTTGTGGACGTGCCAATATTTGCAAAACCTTTCGGCAAAACCGAAACTTCGTCGCCATGCGACATCCAGGTTTGCTGGCTTGGCCTTAATCCCTTAAACAAGGCGTTGGTTCTTTTTACCGTTACGGTTGCCGGGCCGTATTCGCGTTTTTTGCCAGCCTTAACCTTACCTCCCAATTCATATGCCATTAGCTGCAAGCCATAACACACGCCAAGCATGGGTAAGCCCAAATTAAACACGCCTTTGTCCACACGCAGCGCGGAAGACTCGGACAGGTTTTGCGGCCCGCCGGAAAGAATAAGCGCCTCGGCGGTTTTCAAAGTTTCTAGGCTGGTGTGCGGCGAAACCAACTCGGCAAACACGCCCAACTCGCGTATGCGACGGACAATAAGATGGGAATATTGGGAACCAAAATCAAGGACGTAAACCATAAAATAATTCCGGATATAAAACGAATGCTGCGAATCAACTACTAATAGAAAAGCACTATACGTAGGTATTCGTAGATTGGTGGTTATTGGTAGATTAGGACTTATTTAATGAATGTTGCCTTAAAGGCGTTTTGGCGCATATCGTCTATTTCTTTGGCAGAAAAAATGCCATTGTCCAACAGCAGTTGCTGCTCTTTTAAAATATGCGTGCGGTACATTTCCGGCCCGTCGGTGTTGATAGTTAATTTTACGCCATGGGTTAAAAGGCTGCGGTATATTTTCCGCATTTCGCGGTAACTTTTTATGGCGCTATTTTTTAGGTTAGACGTCGGGCACAATTCCAACACTATCCCCTGTTCAACTATAGCCTTCATGAGCTGCTTGTCTTGGTAAGCCAAAATGCCGTGGCCAATGCGTTGCGGGCGAATTTCTCGTACTACATAGCGCAACTCTTCGAGCCTGCCCACTTCGCCGGTATGCACCGTCAGCCCCAACCCGGCTTTTTTGGCCTGTTCAAAAAGCGCTTTATGTTTTTTCATGGAAAAACTTTTGCGTTCCGGTCCGGCAATATCTACGCCCACCACGCCGTGCGTGTGGTACTTAATGGCTTTTTGAAAAATTATTTCGCTTTGCGCAAACGAAAGCATGCGGTCTGACATTAAAATAATGCCCGCTTTAACTTGCGGGTACTCGAGCATGGCTTGGTCCATGCCCCACAAAGCATTGACGATTATATGGTCAAGGTCGCGTTCGCCGCCGCGGTTGCGGAACATGGGGTTAAAGCGCAATTCTTGGAGGATAATATTGCATTTGCGGTAACCGCCGCCGACTACGCTTTTTACCGACTCGCCTATGGCTTCGGGCGAAGACTGGGTAAAGTGGAAAAACTTTTTATGCATTTCGTCCAAATTCCGGTTTTTTTTGTCGCCGCCCATGGTAATCATAGCCTCAAAATCCCAGTAATTTTTACTGGGCAGTTTAATGCCTTGCCTATGGGCTATGGACCATAAAATGGCGGGATCTACGGAAGATCCCAAATGCGCATGCAACTCGGCTTGTGGTTTGTCAGTTTTTGGAGGCACAGGATTTATTGACCATAATTAAATAAAAATAAATAAAATTTTATAATTGTTGTGGCAATTTTGCTCAATTTTATTTAATTTTACTTAATTTTAATTAGTAATTGGGGGCTGCTTCGGAAATAGTAACCGTGTGCGGGTGCGATTCCTTAAGCCCGGCATTGGTAATGCGGACAAAGCGTGCGGCTTTGGGCATTTGCACAATATGGCTCGCGCCAATATAGCCCATGCCGCTGCGAATGCCGCCTACGAGCTGGTAAATAATGTCTTCCACATGGCCTTTGTACGGCACCAGGCCTTCTATGCCTTCGGGTACGTATTTTTTCTCATTTTTTTGGAAATACCGGTCTGAGGAATGGGTTTTTTTCATGGCGCCAATACTGCCCATGCCGCGGTAGACTTTTACCAATTTGCCGTCTACCTTTATGACATCTCCGGGTGTTTCTTTAGTCCCGGCCAGCATGCTGCCAATCATGACGCACGAAGCGCCGGCAGCCAGGGCTTTAACCGCGTCGCCCGAATATTTTATGCCCCCATCGGCAATAACCGGTACACCCTTTTTTTTGACTACCTCCGCACAGGCGAAAATGGCGGAAAGTTGCGGCACGCCCACTCCGGCCACTACCCGCGTTGTGCAAATGCTGCCGGGGCCAATACCTACTTTTATGCCATCGGCAAAGGCACACAGGGCCGCCGCCGCTTCTTTGGTGGCAATGTTGCCCACAATTAACTCGGCTTTTATTTTCTTTTTCATAGTCTTAGCAGCGGCTATGACTTGTTTTACATGCGCATGGGCGCAGTCGAGCACCACCACGTCGGCCCCGGCCTTGTCCAAAACTACGGCCCTGTCTATGTCTACCGCCCCTACTGCCGCACCCACTAACACTTTTTGCACTTTAGCCTTTTTGATCATATTGGCTTCTTCTTCGGCCGTGCAATTGCGATGGATTATGGCCATGCCCCCAAGCTTACCTAAAGCAACCGCCATATCAGACTCAGAAACCGTGTCCATGGCTGACGCAAGCACGGGAATTTGCAATTTAAGTTTCTTGGTCACTCGCGTGGAAACATCTACCTCATTCCGGTGAATTTCCGAAAGTCTGGGTTCGAGCAATACGTCGTCAAAAGTCAATGCTAACGGGATAGATTTTGCGTCCATAAGGTTTTTATAAATTAAAGAAAACCGACCCACGGCCACATGGCCGCA
>CAYOXN010000055.1:6553-7789 GCA_964407965.1 uncultured Candidatus Saccharibacteria bacterium | reverse complement strand
GTTCATCCTGAGCCAGGATCAAACTCTTATTACAAACGAAGTTTGTAATAAGTCCGGTCGGATGACCGGACAACTACAAATTCGTTGTTAGTTCAATCTGTCTAAAGACAAATTATCCTTACATATCTACACCGTAGAATGTAAGACTGGCGTTAATTGATTTTTTAAATCCTCAATTAACAAAGGATTTGAGTATAAACTCTATAGGAATCAACGTATTGTCTACAATTAAGTAAACAGTCGGTTTTGTACTAATTTCTTACCACTATTTAACTGTTAAGGTACAGGCCGCGAATATAACGCGGAATCTAACACGGAATTGCACTAAATTTTCTGTGTTAAATTCTGAGCTATACCAAGCAAGCTTGGCTCCATCCGCCTTCACTAAAGTTTCGGCGGATTGACCGATTTTTATTGGCCAGTTGGCGAACAAAAAACACATTCCTTAATTACCCGGAATAGTGTTCGTAATCTTCCGCTTGGTGCGGAACCCTTTATAATCTCCTAGACACTCAAAACTTTAGGATACATAAAGGTAAAATTGAACGCTTGTGTATGCCTTTTTTAATCTCCCGTTGTCGCGCCAAGGGTCTGTGTAAAGGTGGTCTTGGCGGATAAAGATTTAAATAACTAAATCTTTAACTAGTTTAGGCTATTTTTAAAACCTTGTCAAGAGCCATTTTAAAAGAAAATAGTACTGGTTTTTAGGCTTATTTAAGCCCCACCCCTTGACCCAATCCCTAGGGAGGATTATACTGGCTTTTCGAATATTTTAAGGAGGTCTCATGACGATTGAAAGTTTTTCTCAACTCTTGGTAGGCCAGCAAATGCTTATACAGGGTATTGCTCCCGGAGAAGAGTACGGCTGGTTGCACCAGGGCCTGGTAGAAAAAATAACTACGACGCCGACCACCATAACCATTCACTTTGAGTGGATGGTAAGCGGACCGATAGGAACCAACCGAATCCCTCACTCCAAAAACCTGGGCTTACTACCTACCTGGATGATAAGTATGAGCGCCCATGACCTCATGAGTGTGGAACCCATTAAAAAACCCCACATAATAGAAATCCCGCTGCCCGGCGACTATAATTATGTCATAATCTTACCCGGCAACTCCCATTACATCGGGGACATAGAAAAACTCCGCGCACATTTTGCGCCGTCTCTTCCCCAACCCTCTTAACCGAGGGTCTTTTTTTTGACAGGGACCATATATACCGCCGTCCACATAT
>CAYOXN010000055.1:0-6543 GCA_964407965.1 uncultured Candidatus Saccharibacteria bacterium | reverse complement strand
AACAATTGGAAAAATCCGGCATATTGCAAAGCCCGGAAATTATAAAAGCGTTCTCTACCGTACCTAGGGAAGATTTTGTTTTGCCCGAACACAAGGCACTGGCTTACCGCGACCACCCGCTGCCTATTGGGCATAACCAAAGCATTTCCCAACCCTTCACGGTTGCGCTTATGCTGGAACTGTTGCAGGTTAAACCCAACCAAGTGGTTTTAGACTTGGGCACTGGCGCAGGCTGGACAACCGGATTGTTGGCGGAACTCGTAAAACCCAAAGGGCGCGTTTACAGCGTGGAAATTATTCCCGAACTGCTTACGCGGGCTACCCATAACCTTAGCCCATTTAAATTTAAAAATGTGGCGCTAAGGCTTGCCAACCCCGAACGGTTAGGCTTGCCCCAGTTTGCCCCTTACGAAAAAATTTTAGTTTCCGCCTCGGCCCAAGAACTGCCCGCCAGCCTGGTGGACCAACTGGCCATAGGCGGCACCATGATAATTCCCGTGCAAGACACGCTGGTTAAAGTGGACAAGCTTTCCGACACCTATGTAGAAACCAGAAGTTTCCAAGGTTTTGCTTTTGTACCGCTTAAATACTAAGTAAAAAAAGAAAACCGCCAAGCCTGTTTTGGCGGTTTTGTGATTTCGGGAAGTTTTAAGCGGCAACTGCGAGAGCACTACCCCGTAACACAGGCGTAGGGTAGAGTCGAAATACAGCTACTTGCGAGGTTTCTGCCTCGGGCAGAACGTCTACTTGTTGGCCTACCCGAAGGTCATCGAGAAAGACCGGAATGGGCAGACGTCCTTGAGCCGTAAACTGTACTCGTCCGTCTTCGCAGATGCGAGAGCGGGCTACTACGTCGCGACCTTGAGCGCCTGGAAGTTGGAAATACCCAACTAGGCAGGCCTTGCGGCCGGATTGGAGACATACAACATCTCCTGAAAATGGGTCGGTGAGTTGTTTTATACCGAATAGTTGCCGGACAATGAGAGATTCACCCTCAAGCCGGGCGAGGCGGATTCCTCTTTTAAAGACTTCTACTTTTACTTGCATGGCCAGTTATTCCTAATTGGTCATGGGCACCTCCTTTTATCTTTTTCAAGGTTAAAAAAATAATAGCCCAAAACCATAAAAAGGGCAAGCCCTTATAATGTGAGTCCAGAAACCTATAATCACTTATTCTACTAGAGGTAGTTCGCCGATTTATCGGCCTTGCTTATAAATGGCCCATAAATGGGCAGACTACGCTTAGACACTCCCGTGATTTCTGGACTCACATTTTATAAACCAAATGACCGTCTTCTTGCTTTAGCAAGAATACGGTCATTATACAAAACAAGACTTACCAATGCGGAATTGGCCTTACCAGGTTTGTTCCGCAAAATCCTGGTTCCCGCGAAAAACCATATCTTCGTCCCCCACATACTCCAAAGCGTCTTCGGCTTTCATGCGTTGCTGTTTTTTTGGCGGTATGCCTTTTAAGGTCCGTTCAAAAGTTTGGGCAAGCTGTTCTTTGGGAAACTGCTCGGGCAATAGCTGTAAAAAATCCCAGACCGCTTTGGCATCGTCGTACGCCCGGTGCCTGTTTTTGCACGCCAAACCAAAACGTTCAATTATGGCGCTTAGGTTATGCCGCTTATGCTGGGGGAACAGCGCGCGCGAGAGCCGTACCGTGCACAGGCTGGGCATGGTAAACCCAAAACCCAATCGTTCAAATTCCGATTTTAAAAACTTATAGTCAAAATTGCTGTTATGGGCTACTAAAACAGAGCCTTCAAAAAGGGCTAAAACGTCCTCGGCAATTTCTTCAAAATAGGGGGCGTTCTTAACCTTCTTGTCCGTAATGCCGGTAAACTCGGTAATAAATTCGGGTATGGGCTGCCCGGGGTTTATGAGGCTCTTGTATTTTTGCGAAATTTCCCCGTGCTCTACCCGCAAAATGCCAATTTCAATAACCCGGCTCGTCAACGGACTGCCGCCGGTAGTTTCGGTATCTACAATAGTAAGCGTGCGGGAAAACATCTAGCTAGTGCTGGAATTAAGAATCAAGAATTAAGAATCAAGATGGGTTGCAATTCTTTATCCTTGATCCTTAACCATTAACACCAATTTCTAATTCCTAATATCTAATTTCTAATCAAAACCCAATGACTAAATGCTTAACTATTGGCTTTTGATCCTTGCAATTACTGACCACTGTTCACTGTCCACTGATCACTAGTTTAGTTTTTCCTAACCGCTACCTACTAAACGCTAAACGCTAGACTCATTTTACTTTAGCCATCATCCTAAGTAAAGTTAGAAATTAAAAATCCCCCAGTGCTTGGGGGATTAAAAAATTTTACTTTTATTGGCAGGTTATGCCGTTGGGCGAAAGCGTGCAGTCTACGTCTTCGTTGGCGTCGAGCCCGTCTTGGTACACCCCCACCCCTTCACCCAAACAAAATTGCAAGGCAAAGCCCGGGTATACTTCTGTCGTGTCGTCTTTGGGGCTTAAAAACATGCTCCCGCTGTTGGTATAGGAATAGGTGTTGGGGTTGCTGCCCAACTGCCCGCATGTCCCGTCTGCCGGAATGGGAGCGGTAGGCAAAGGGCCGTTATACGTGGTAGCCACGGCGTCCAGGGTAGCCGGGTACCCGTGGTAGTCGGTAAAATAGCTTTCTATGGCAGTAGCCAGGCTGCTTATGTCACTCATGCGCTTGCTGTCACGCGACTTAGCCCTTGAGCGGTTTACCGCAAGCATGACTACACTGGCTAGTATGCCTATTATGGCAATTACGACCAAAAGTTCTATTAAAGTAAAACCTGTAACACCTCGTCTGTATTTCATTTATAAAATAAATAATTATGAGCAACTTATGCCGTTATGGCTGAGCGTACAGTCCACGGTTGCATTTGCATCTGCCCCATCTACAAAACTTCCCGTATTGGCCCCTAAACAAAACGTAAGGGTATAACCCGAAGCAACCTGGCCAACCGTACACGCTGCTGCGGCATTGGGACTGGTATAGGTGGTACCCGAGTTAGCATACGTGTACGTATTACCGGCACCGCAACCATTGTCTGCCGGGAGCGGGGCAGAAGGAATAGCAGAAACATATTTCGGGGTAGAACTTACTAAGGCTGAAGTAAAGTTGGCAGTAAGCGGATACCCGGCACAATCGTTAAAATACATGGTCAACGCAGTGGCGAGCTGTTTAACATCCGCAACCCGTTTGGCATCGCGAGCTTTAGACCTGGCACTGTTAAGCGACACCAAAACCACAGAAGCAAGCAGCCCAATTATGGAAATAACCACGAGCAATTCTATAAGGGTAAACCCCGCTCTTTCAGCTTTGACTCCTAATACCAAACTTTTTTCTGACCTTCTAAACCTGTTTAAACGAAAATAATTTGTTATGCCAGGAAAGGGCGGGGTAAATCCCGCTCTTTCAGCTTTGTCTCGAGTTTGGGATTTACCGATTGCCCAAGTTAAAATGGACTTATTTCTATTTTTTTTCATACCCGATATGGATTTTTTTATTTCTAAGGTTGGCTATACCTTTTGGTCGATCTTTATTTTATTGTACGATACCTAAGGTAGCCTGTCAATAAAATAACCCCCTTGTTTACAAGGGGGTTATTTTTTTACTGGATGATTTTATCTATGAGCCCGTACTTTTTGGCTTCTTCTGCTGTCATAAAGTAGTCGCGGTCGGAGTCTTGCTCTATTTTCTTCATGGGCTGGCCGGTGTGTCGGGAAAGAATTTGGTTTATTTGGTTCTTTATGCGGAGCATTTCCTTGGCTTGGATTTCCACGTCTTTTTGTTGGCCTTCTACCCCGCCCATAACCTGGTGAATAAGCACGCGGGCGTTGGGCAAGCTAAAACGTTTGCCTTTAGCGCCGCACGCTAACAGCACGGCTGCTGCCGAGGCAGCTTGGCCAATGCATATGGTAGAGACATCGGCCTTTACATGCTGCATGGTGTCGTACATGGCCATGGCAGCAGTAACCGAACCGCCGGGGGAATTTATATAGAGCTTAATGTCTTCTTTGCTGTTTTCGGCGTCCAAAAAAAGCAATTGGGCAATAAGTGTGTTAGCGACCGCGTCGTCTATAGGTTCGCCCAAAAAAATAATTCGTTCGCGCAATAAGCGGCTATATATGTCATACGCCCGCTCCCCCATAGGCGACTTTTCGATTACGATAGGTACTAGAGGCATAAAATTAGTATTAAGTAGTAAGGTTTAAGGAATAATTCATTCCCACTTTCTTAGCGAATATTAGGCTTTGTAAATTTCTAATTTCTAATGTCTAATTACTAAACAAATCAAAATTTTACAAATACAATCTATTTTTCCAACCCTTCGCTTCTCAGACATTTACCATACAAATCATTGAAATTATTGTCCCATAAAATTTCAGAACCACACTTCTTTCGTATTTTATATGGTTTATAAGAATACCAGTAAAAAACAAAGGCAATTATTATTACACTTAATAATATTATATACTTGTATTCCTTTAATTTCTGCATTTGTTTTTTAGGTCAATTAGAAATTAGAATAATTAGGTCAATTTTACTCCTGGCTTTCTTCGGACACAGCAGCGTCTTCTGTAGCTTCGGCAGTATTTTCCGATTCCTGCTCCGTACTGGCTTCTTCGGCACTGGCGCCTTCTATTTTCTCCCCGTTTATGTCTATTTTCCAGCCCGTGAGCCGGGCGGCCAAGCGGACATTTTGCCCGGCTTTGCCAATGGCCAAGGAGAGCTGGTCTTCCAACACGCCGACTTTGGCTTCTTTGTCTTCTTCGTTCAACTGCACGTTTATTATTTTAGCCGGAGAAAGCGAGTTGGCAATAAACTTTACCGGGTCTTCGCTCCATTCTATAATGTCTATTTTTTCACCGCCAAGTTCGGCCATTACGGTCTGGACGCGGCTGCCTTTTTGGCCTACGCACGAACCTATGGGGTCTATGCCGTCTTGGTTGGAAAATACGGCTATTTTGGAACGGGATCCCGCTTCGCGGGCTACGGCTTTTATTTCTACGCTGCCGTTGTAAATTTCCGGCACTTCCAATTCAAACAGTTTGCGCACCATGTCGGGGTGCGAACGGGATAAGGTAATTTTCGGTCCTTTGTTGGCTGGCTCTACGTGCAAAATTAAAACTTTCATGCGCTGGCCTATGGCATATTTTTCCCCGCGTATTTGTTCGGAAGGGAACAACACGCCCGTGGAGCGGCCCAGGTCTATTAACACAGTCTCGCCTTCTATGCGCTGTACGACGCCGTTTTGCAAAGTGCGTTCTTTGGCCTTAAAGTCAGAGAATTGGACATTTCTTTCGGCTTCGCGGAGCTTTTGTATAATAACCTGCTTGGCGGTTTGGGCGGCAATGCGGCCGTAGTTGGTGCCGTCTTTGGGGGTTATGTCCGTAACTATTTCGTCGCCGACTTTTGCGCCTTTCTTGAGCTGCTGCGCGCTTTCTACATCTACATACTTTTGCAGGTCTTCCAGCAATTCTTCGCTGTCGGTTACGGTTTTTACGTCATACACTTTGGCCGAAAGGTTTTCCGGGTTAAACTTCACCACAATGTTCTGGTTTTTTTCGCCGTAGTCTTTCCTAAAAGCCGCGGCCAAAGAAGCCTCAATCATGGAAATAAGTTCTTCGCGGGTAATGCCTTTTTCTTCGGCTAACTGGTCTAATGCTTGTTCGAGTTGTTCGTTCATAAAATTCACAGATGCACGGATATCACGGATCACACTGGCTTAAATATTAAATTGTACTGTTCGCGGATCCGTGCTATCTGCCTTATCCGTGTATCCGCGAATGTAAAAAAAAGAATGAGCCATCGCTCATCCGATACCTAGGGTTTCCTTCAAGGGAATTAACCCCAATCTTCAACTGCATTCACCACTAGTTTAACAGAAAACGGCAATTTGTCAAGTTTAGCTTCCAGCACATATTTAAGCGGCGAAACGCTTACTTGCCTTAAACCGGAAAGGTTTTCTGCCAACACCACGCATACGTCTATTCTCGGGCTATGCGCCGCATATTCGGTGTGTTTCAATAAAAATATTTTTACAGCCTTTAAAATTTTAGCTTGCTTAAAGCTGTTTACCGCTTCTTCCCCGCTGCCAAACCTGCCCTCCGGCCGTTGACGGGTTTTTACTTCCACAAACACTATTTGCTCCTTGTTTTTGGCAATAAAATCTATTTCCCCCAGCTGTTTGCCCTTTTTGTTATACTCATTTTTCGCCACAATTGTAAAACCCAGCTGCTCATAATAGCGCTGGGCAAACTCTTCGCCTATTTGCCCAAGAGTTAACTCTTTTGGCTTCTTTGTAAAAAACCCAAGCATGCGTTCTACTAAATTCTAAGGAAAATTTCAATTAGGTTTTAGGTATTAGGTGTTAGTTAAAATTCACGGATACACGGATTACACGGATGGCACTGACTACACAGTTATCAAGTAGTGCTAAGTAGCTGTAGGGGTCAAAAGCCAATTGTTAGGTAATTAGTCATTGGGTTTTGATTAGAAATTAGATATTAGGAATTAGAAATTGGTGTTA
>CAYOXN010000054.1:5343-7956 GCA_964407965.1 uncultured Candidatus Saccharibacteria bacterium | reverse complement strand
TGGCCATGGAATCTAAAATTTTGAGATTTTAACCTTTCGTGCTATACTTCAAACAGAGCAGATAAAATTCGGTAGTTTAAATCCATTTTCGTATGAAAAATTTTGATTTTAAAAAAGTCATGGAATGGTTGGGGTTTGTTTTGCGTTGTCCCATTTGCAGTTCCAAATACAAACCGGAAAACGCCCGCATTATTGAATCGGAAAACCATGAGGCGGTAGGCGAGGCACGCGTGCTTATCCATTCCGATTGCACCAAATGCAAAAGTTCAGTCATGTTCAATATAGAAATCCACGGGCCCGAAGTGTACAGCGTAGGCATGATAACCGACTTAACCCAGCAGGACAGCAAACGTTTTTCCAAACACACGCCCATTACCGTCAACGAAGTCATTGGCCTCCATAAGGAAATAAGGAAAATCAAAGGCGACTTCGTAAGCCTCTTTGGCAAATAACCCTTTAAAATAAACAGCCTACATTATTTGTGGGTTGTTTTTAATTAGATGTAAGATTTAAGTTGTAAGATTAAAGCCATCTCTACACCTTTACACGAATTTACCGATTGATTATAGAAAGGCATCTTCTTTGAGAAAATTCCCTTATATAAATTTCAATTTCATATAGTACTACAACCCCCATAAATTATGATTTATATTTTTTTACTCTTGACTCTTGATTCATGATTCTTGATTCTTCCTGGTTGTATTACTGGACCCGATTCCGTAGTTTTCTGTCTCCCTACGGGAGATCTCCCGAAGGGATGATAGATCTGGATATGTTCCGTAGTTCCGGATCGGATTATGGGCCTTGCCAAACCCGGGGCTTTTTGTTATACTATGCAAGTTATTAAAATTTTGTGAGTACCCCGCCCTTTCACTAGAAAATATAAATACCCCTATACCACGGTACCTAATCTAACTAAAGGGTTATTATTTATTTAGTGACAGGAAAGAGCGGGGGATGGGCAAAATTACTAAGGAAAGTATGGAAAAAATCCAGTTACAGGTCACCAATAGGGAAGCCACCATAAGCCCCAACCGGATTCGCCGGAACGGCCAAATTCCTGCGGTCTTGTATGGCAACAAAATCCAAAATACCCAGCTGGCAGTCAATGCCCGCGATTTTGAAAAGGTATTCCGCAAAGCAGGTGAAAGCACTATAGTTGAACTTATTACCGCCGACGGCAAAACCCATCCGGTCATTATCCAGGATGTCCAACGCCACACGGTAACCACCCAGCCTATCCACATAGATTTCTACCAAGTAGACATGAGCCAGAAACTTAAGGCCAATGTCCCGTTGGAATTTACCGGCGAGGCTCCGGCCGTAAAGGCTTTGGGCGGCACGTTGGTAAAAGTCCTTTCGGAAGTGGAAGTGGAATGTTTGCCGGCCGACTTGCCCCACAATTTGGAAGTATCCATTGCCAAACTCAATACCTTTACCGACTCCATTGCCGTTTCTGACATTAAAGTCTCTGACAAAGTTAAAATAGTTACGGCCGCCGAGGAAGTCGTGGCCAAAGTCCAACCGCCACGCGACGTGGAAGCTGAACTTGCCACTCCGGTCGTGGAAGACGTCTCTGCCGTAGAAGGCGCTGCCGAAGAAAAACCGGCCCCTGCCGCTGCCGAAGGCGAAACTCCCGAAAGCAAAGAGTAAAACTTTCAAATCCCTCCCAAAGCCTGGGAGGGATTTTTGTTTTTTATTTTTTACGGTATACTAAAATTATGAAAGGCATACAACACAAAACCTTCCATAATGTTGCGGGCTTGGTAAGCGCAATTATCATTTGCGCATTGGTCTTCACCTGGTTAAACCTTAAGTTCCAGTCCAAGAAAACCGTTACCAGCTTACCGGTACCCCACGAAGAACTCTGGGACGAGGCGGACACCCGCGCATTACCCGAAGTTGCCGCGCCCGAAAGCTTGCGAGTCCCTATACTTATGTACCACCATATTGGGACACCGCCGCCTAAAGCTTCGGCCGTACGCAAAGGCCTAACCTTGTCCCCCGAACTCTTTGAACAGGAAGTGCAATGGCTCCATGAACAAGGGTTTGTGTCCGTGAGTTTGGAACAAGTATATTTGGCTTCACAAGGCAAATTTGTCTTGCCCAAAAAACCGGTGGTGTTTACGTTCGACGACGGATACGATGACGTGTTTACCCTCGCATTGCCGGTACTGGAAAAATTTGGCTACAAAGGCAGCTTTGCCATTATTACGCAGTATCCCCAAAACCAAAAGCAAGGCGACAATTTTTATGCCAGCTGGGAAGAAATAAAAAAGGCCAGCGAAAATGGCCATGAAATAGTCTCCCATACCCAAAACCATTTTTTGGGAAAAGACAAAAAATATACTGCCGATTACATTTATGCCAATTTATCCGGCTCGCGCAAAGACATAGAAGACCATTTGGGTAAAACTACGCGGATACTTATTTATCCCTATGGTAGCTATACCCCCGAATACATAGAGCAGGCAAAAAAAGCGGGCTTTGTCATGGGCCTGACCGTGCACTTTGGCGATACCATAGACACAAAAAACCTTATGCAAGTCCCACGCCTGAGGGTTAACGGGGGAGAAGACTTTGCCAAATTTAAAAAAATGTTCGGGCCGTTCC
>CAYOXN010000054.1:2443-5333 GCA_964407965.1 uncultured Candidatus Saccharibacteria bacterium | reverse complement strand
AAAAAATAAAAACATTATTGCACCTGCAATAATGTTTTTTAATATATAACTTCTTTCTTTTCAAAGTAAGGCTTCGGCAACGGTTACCGGAGGGTAATTTCACAAAAGCGGTACCGGCCGTGGAAATCCTTATGGAAAAGTATGTTCGCGTTTGGTAAATATTTTTTTATTATTTCCGGCATATCCCGTTTTTGGGCGGGGTCTATTTCCAAAAAGATTACACTGCCTTTTTGCACGTGGCCGCGGACTTGTTCGAAGAAGCGTTTATATATTTGCCAACTGTTTGTCCCATCGGTTAAGGCAAACACGGGTTCGTACTTTAAACCAATATAGGGATCATCTTTCACATTCTTTGGCGCCCAGCGCGAAACCGGGACTTGCGGGTGCAGCATGGCTTTTTTTACTAGCTTTGCCGGCACATAGGGTAAATTGGCGACTATAATATCAAACTTCCCAGGAATATTCCCAAACAAATCACTGTGGATAAATTTAATTTTTACTTTATGTGCGTTGGCATTCACCTTGGCTACGGTGAGTGCTTGGGTAGAAATATCTGTTGCCACGACCCTGCAAAGGTCATCTTTGCGCTGCGCAAAAATAACCTTTACAACAGCAATAGCTATACACCCACTGCCCGTACCCATATCCAATACAGAAATATTTTTTAAGTCCTTGATTCTTCCACCTTCGCTAAAGCTTCGGCGGACAGGTGATTCTAGATTCTCCCGCCTGCCCTCGCCTGAAGGCGATGCCAATGGCGGGCAGGTGATTCTGTCGAGCACTAGCTCGACTAATTCCTCCGTCTCAGGGCGGGGGATTAGCACATGTTTATTTACTTTAAAGCGATATCCTAAAAAATCCTTATACCCCAAAATATACGCCACCGGCTCACCCTTAAGCCTGCGGTTAATCATCCGCGCCAATTTGGCTTCCTGGTTCCGTGTCAATTCCTTTTCCCCATGCATAAACAAAAACTCCTTTGTCGTTTTTAGCACATGGCTTAAAAGGAGTTCGATTTCAATATTTTTGTATGTATTTAGGATTTTGGAAATTGTTGGGCTTGGACTTATTTTTAAAGTTACGCGCGTATGCATGATTCATAATTCTTAATTCATGATTCTTGATTCATGATTATTTCTTCAACGCTTCTTTTTTAGCCTCTACGTCTGCCTTTTGCAGGGCGGACATTATGTCGCCAAATTTACCTTCCATAATTAAGTTTATTTGGTTGAAATTTTGGTTTATGCGGTGGTCGGTTACGCGGTCCTGGGGGAAATTGTAAGTGCGGATTTTTTCGCTGCGGTCGCCGGTGCCAATTTGGCTTTTGGTCAGGTCGCGGATTTTTTTATTTTCTATTTCTTCGTAATGGGCGGCCACGCGGGCGCGAATGACTTCCATGGCTTTTTCCTTGTTTTGGGTAAAGCTGCGTTCGTCCTGGCACTGGGCGGTTATGCCGGTGGGGGTGTGGACTATGCGTACTGCCGAATAGGTAGTGTTAACCGACTGCCCGCCATGGCCGGAAGAGGTAGTAGCTTCTATTTTTAGGTCTTTGTCGGCTATGGCGTAGTCTTTTTCTTCCAAAATAGGCAGCACCGCCACGGTTATGGTAGAAGTATGGACCCGGCCGCTTTTTTCGGTTTCGGGCACGCGCTGGACGCGGTGGCCGCCAGACTCATATTTAAACACCGAGTACGGCCCACCACCCGACCCTGAACGGGCCGATGCGTGCAATTCAAAAATAACTTCCTTAAAACCGCCGGCGTCGCTCCGCGATGCGGACACAATATGCGCTTTAAAACCTAACTCTTCGGCATATTTGCCGTATGCCCGGTACATTTCCGCGGCAAACAAGGTGGACTCGTCACCGCCCGCGCCTGCACGGATTTCCACAATTACGTCCTTGTCGTCGTTAGGGTCTTTAGGTAACAATAGTTCTTCAAGTTCGGATTTAAGGTTTACGATTGAGGTTTTAAGGTGGGGAATTTCGTCTTTGGCCATTTGGGCAAGTTCGTCGGCGCCTTGGGACAGCTCTTCCGAGCTTTGTAATTCTTTTTCCAGCTTGTCGAGCGCCTGAATACGGTCTACCAAAGGCGACAATTCAGCATGGCGCTTGCCCAGCTTGGCCATATCAAAACCATTGCCGGACGACATTTGTTCCGTAAGGGCGTTATACTCGTCTATAAATTTTTGGTATGCGGAATCCATAGTTAAGCGGTTAGGGGGTAGCGTTTAGCGTTTAGGCCTACCTGCTACTTACTAAACGCTACAAGCTAAAGGTATTTTAACACAAAACCACCCTTTTGGGTGGTTGTGGCGAAGTAGGATTCGTACGTTCGTACCAATTCGTACTTCGTAAAATGTCTATTTCTTGGCCCGGGCTTTGCGTTCCTTTTGAGGCTTGGCTTCAGCTTTTATTTTAGCCGCAACAGCCGTACGCTTCTTAAAGCGGTCAACGTTGCCGGTGGTATCCAAAAGCTTCTGTTTGCCGGTATAGAACGGATGGCAATTGCTGCAAATTTCAGTATGCAGGTTTTCTACCGTGGAGCCGGTGGTAAAGGTATTGCCGCAAGCGCAGGTAACCTTGGCGTTGGGGTAAAACTGGGGGTGTATTGAGGATTTCATAAAAATACCTTAATTTCTAATTAGTTCAATATATTTCCTAATATAAGTACATATAATTGCTTCAATATTTTAGCCAATCTTGCCAAAAATGTCAAGGTTTGTTATAATTTACCCATTAGTCATTAATCACATTTCGCACCATAATTCCTTGTTTAAGCCGGCTTGAGGGCCACGTGCTTAAATAATCGCGAAATGGGAGATTCCGCCAATAGGCGGAAAAAGGAAACCATTATGAAAGACATTAGTCTTTTAGACCTGCTTAAAAGCG
>CAYOXN010000054.1:0-2433 GCA_964407965.1 uncultured Candidatus Saccharibacteria bacterium | reverse complement strand
CGTATATTTTTACGGTGCGCAATAACATCCATATCTTGGATTTGGAAAAGACCAAGAAAGCGCTGCTTAAAGCCTGCGACTTTGCCAAAGACGTTGCGGCCAAAGGCGGCACAATTCTCTTCGTTGGCACCAAACGCCAGTCTAAAGAAGCGGTTAAAAAGGCTGCCGAAGCTGCCGGCATGCCGTATGTGAACGTACGCTGGCTGGGTGGAACCTTTACGAACTTCCGCACCATCCAACGCACAATCCGCAAACTGGAAAAGTTGGAAAACCTAAAAGCCAGCGGCGAATTGGAAGAGAAGTACACCAAAAAAGAGCGCTTGCTCATTGAACGCGAAATAGAAAAGCTTAAAAAATTGTTCGAAGGCATCCAGGACTTAAAACGCCTGCCCGAAGCAATTTTTGTCACCGATGTCCGCCACGACGACATAGCTGTAAAGGAAGCCAAGCTTTCCAAAATAAAAGTCATAGGCATTGTGGATACCAACAGCAACCCGGACATGGCCGACTACGTTATTCCGTGCAACGACGACTCCAGCAAAGCCATTGAATTGGTTAGCATGTTGGTGGCCGAAGCAGTAAGCGAAGGCCGCAAAACGGTGGTGGTTAAAGAACCTAAAGCCGCCCAGTAAAATATCTGATACAATAAAAGTACATTAAGAATATATTTGTATGGAAAATAACCTCCTCAAGGAACTGCGCGAACTGACTGGCGCAGGCATGATGGACATTAAAGAAGCCTTAACCGAAGCCGGCAACGACAAAGACAAGGCCATTGAAATATTGCGCAAAAAAGGCGCAATGAAAATGGGCAAAAAGTCTGACCGTATTGCCAAAGAAGGCTTGGTGGAAGCTTACATCCACCCAGGGGGCAGGGTAGGGGTGTTGCTTGAAATAAACTGCGAAACCGACTTTGTTGCCCGCACCGATGCCTTTAAGGAATTGGCCAAGGAGTTGGCGCTCCACATTGCAGCTGCAAACCCGTTATACCTTACTTCCGCCGACGTGCCTACCGAAGTAGTGGAAAAGGAAAAGGAAATTTACAAGGAACAGCTTAAGGACAAGCCGGCCGACGTAGTAGATAAAATTTTGGAAGGCAAAGTCGCGAAATTCTACGAAGAAGTCTGTTTAATGGACCAGCCGTACGTAAAAGATTCCGGCTTAAAAGTCAGCCAGTTCTTTGCCCAAGCCGCGGCTAAAATGGGCGAAAATGTCCAAGTCCGCCGCTTTGTCCGTTACGCCCTGGGAAATTAAGTCCTAAAAAATTAACCTAATATTCCACACTGCTAATTTATCCAAAGAAGTATCCAAAGACTCCGTTGGACCAATTAAGCCACTTCGAAAATTAGGGAATTTATTTGTTTTGTTTTACCAAACGCTTCCCAATGTAATTTTAGTCCTTTCTATTCTGGGGATTATCCTGCTAATCCTGCGGCGCTTGCCGCAGGCCGCAGAAATGGCGGACAAAAACAAAGGGGAACTTATACCCGTAGAGCAAAAGCTTTCCGAAAAAGGCTTGCCCACCCAGGCAATTTCCGTAATGCGCGCGCGCATTATCCATTTTTCCAAACGGGCTTGGAATTTCGTTTTAGAAGCCAAAGACTTAAAGCCCCACCCCTTTGCCAGTTACCGCATAAAAAAGCTCTTTAAAGAAAAGCCAATAGCCGCTGAAATGGCTGCGGCCGGTAAGCCGCAGCCTCCGGCTATTAAACTCGGCGAAAAAGAATTGCTGGAGCTTATAAAACAGGAGCCTAAAAATTTGGCCAATTATGACTTGTTGGGCAAGCATTACATGGAATTCCACAACTACCGCGACGCGAGGGACATATACCTTTACTTAGTCCACCACCAGCCCACCAATGCCGACTACTATGCACGGCTAGCATCCTGCCATTTCAAGCTTCGAGAGTACCCCAAGGCTTCGGAAAATTACACCAAGTCCGTAGCCCTTGATTCTACCCAGCCAAACAGGTATTATAATTTAGGTTTAGCTTTGGAAGGGGAAGGCAAGTTGCCGGAAAGCCATGCCGCGTTTGACCAAGCCGCCAGGCTAGAACCCGCCAACGAAAAATACCAAGTGGCGGCAAACAGGCTTAAGAGTAAAGTGGGAGGGTAAACGAATAGCGTTTAGCTTGTAGTAAGTAGCATTTAGGACTCTACTAAATACTAAAATAAACTAAATTACGAAATTAGTGAACAGTGGTCAGTGGTCAGTGAACAGTTAATGCAGGGGTCAAAAGCCAGTTGTTAGGCATTTAAATAAAAGATAAAGGATTGCAGCCCACCTTGATTCTTGATTCTTGATTCTTGCAGTTGTTAAATTGATAGTATGATAAAATGATAAGATGATCCTTGGTTTTTTGTAGGTAAAGGATTAAGGATAAAGGATCAAGGATTGCAGCCCACCTTGATTCTTGATTCTAGATTCTAAAT
>CAYOXN010000053.1:6175-8074 GCA_964407965.1 uncultured Candidatus Saccharibacteria bacterium | reverse complement strand
TAATTCTATTAATATCTAATACAATATCATCTTCCTGCCTTTGTTCGGGGAGTAGTATACCGGTAGTACGTCTGCTTTGGGAGCAGATAGACCGGGTTCGATTCCCGGCTCCCCGACCAAAGGCTGGTATGTGATATTTAAAGGGATGAAGGAGCAGGTAGTCCGCCCAACAGGGCGGATCGATTCCCAGCAGCCCGGATTACTTCTTCCCTAAGGCTACGAAGTGCAAGCACCAAAATAAGCACATTTAATGTTTTCCTACTACAAAACCCTCTATATAAACTCCAAACAGTGGCTTTTGGCTTCGGCTTTTTTGTTTGGGATTGGGTTACTTGGCGGTATCATGGCTTATTTCCAGGCGCCGTGGATGCTTGAGAGCCTAATGAAAACCTTGTCGGATAAGTACGGCCAGCCTGAGCTAAACACCAATACTTCTTTAATGCTTTTAAAAAATAACGCTACCGTAGCGGGCTTAGGCTTAGCTGGCGGACTTATTTTTGGCATCCCCACCGTATTTATACTAGTAGTAAACGGGCTTATATTGGGTTTTATAGGGGCTGGGCTCTTTACGAGATTGCCTTACGGCATTTTTCAAAAAATATTATTTTTAGTAGTGGGGATAGTTCCTCATGGCATATTTGAACTCAGCGCAATAATATTGTCCGGAGCTTTTGGATTAATGCTCGGCAACCGTTGGTGGTTAGCCAAAGGGCAGGGGAGAGTACAGGTTTTTTGGCAAGATATAAAACGGTCGCTAACGGTTATTCCTGTGGTTGCAATGCTACTCATAATTGCAGGGTTTGTAGAGGTTTTTGTAAGCGGAAAATTGTTGGAAGTTTTGTTTAAGTGAAATATACAAATTAGTTGACCGTTTTTAGGGGTATCCGAAAAGAAGAAGGTGACTAGAAGTAGATTTTTCTTTCCTAAATGCTACTTACTACCTACTAAACGCGTATCTTCTCATTTGACAAACTTTTAAGAGTATTTTATAATACGTTTAGATTTACCTCAGAAGTATGGTTTTTAAACAGAATGGATATACTATATAAATCATAAAAAGGTCAGAAATTGTTAATAAATAGGATAGTTATTGCTTATTTAAGCCCTATTTACTACAAATTTCTGGCTTTTTTGCGTTTATAAAAATGAGCCTAAAAACTGTAACAAACCTGTAAATTTCCCCGTCTGGAGTGTTGATATTCATGCTTTTGCAACAAAAACTATAGGTTTATCGTATATAACAAAAAGTGCATAGTCTTTTGGCTTAAAAGCCAAAAGAGTGGGCATTTTGTCCGCAGCAAGTTCCGGGAGTAATGGTTGCAAGTACTACCTATTAATTATTGAACCCTAGGCTGGCGCAAGTCAGCTTGTCTCCGGTTTTTAAAGCCGGGGTGGTCGGTCGGTTGGCGCATTAGTGCCTGCCGAGGATAATTCAATAATCATTGCCGTTTGTCGCTTAGGAAGATCTCTAGAGCTTCCCAAGTCAGGTAAACCAAGCAATGCACTAATTAACATTTCCAGGATATTTTCTGTATTGATTATCTCAATTGAATAATCAATTTTTTCCTGGAAACGGAGTTCCAAATGCAAAATTCCTTCGCAAAGAAACTCTTTGCAGTAGGTGTTGCGGCTTCCACCGTTTTGATGAGCTTTGCTCCGTTGGCTGCCCATGCAGCGGCTCACGCTGTCGGCACTAACGTCAAATCCTCTGACGGTACCATCTGGCTTATTAGCCCAGAAGGCACTCGCCGCGCCTACACTTCCGCTGGCGCATTCCTCTCCTACGGTTTTAACTCGTTTAGCTCCGTAGTAGACGCCAACGCGGAAGACCTGGCCTTGCCGGCCGGCGCCTTTATTGCCCCGCAGGATGGTAAAATCTTCTGCGCCACGGAAACTAAA
>CAYOXN010000053.1:5811-6165 GCA_964407965.1 uncultured Candidatus Saccharibacteria bacterium | reverse complement strand
AGGGCGAATGCTCCTTAATAACCGGCGGTCAGAAAGCAGCTTTCACTTCTGCTGCTGTCTTCACCGGCTTAGGTTTTTCCTTCAGCCGCGCGATGTATGGTGATTCTTCCTTCTTGGTAAAGACCTCCAACATCGACAACACCACCGCTGCCCACCGCACTGGCGTGCTCGTTAACAACAACGGCACCGTCCAATTGGTTGGCGCGAACGGCTTACTCGGTATTCCCGACTTAGCCACCTTTAATTCCTGGGGTTACAGCTTTGCTGATGTCGTTGCCGCTAACGCTGCCGACAAAGCAATGTCCCAGACTGGCGTTATGGCTGCCCGCCAACCGGGCCAGCTGAGCCCGTCCT
>CAYOXN010000053.1:342-5801 GCA_964407965.1 uncultured Candidatus Saccharibacteria bacterium | reverse complement strand
TGCCCGCCCCCGGCACGCGATGCCGCGGCCGCCTCGACTTCCTCATCCCCGTGCACGATGCCGAACCTATTGGGGTTCGCCACGCGATGGGGGGCAGACAGTCCCGCCGCGTAACATTGCGGCATGACTATGTACGTCGAGCCCGAGAGCCCGTCCTGGACCACCACCCCTGGTAACCCGGGTCAACCGACCTCCGGTTCTGTCTCTGCCTCTTTGGCTTCTGACACCCCGGCGGCCCAGACCGTAGCTGTCCACGGCTCTTACAAGAGCGTCGTGACTTTGGCGAAGTTTAACTTCACCGGCTCCGGCACCGTTACCCAGGTACAGGTCAAGAGAATCGGCGTGTCTGGTGACAGCGTCCTTTCTAATGTTTACCTCTTTGACGGCGCGACTCGCTTAACCGATGCCGCTTCTGTCGGTGGTAACAGCACCATTACCTTCAACAACCCGACTGGTTTGTTCATGGTAAATGGCAGCAAGACCATTTCTGTAGTAGCTGAAATTGCCGCTGGTACCGCTTCCGGCACCACCCTTGGCGCTCAGCTCACTTCCTTTACTGTAACCGGTTCTTCCGCCAGCACGGTTGCCATTTCCGGCAACTTGTTCACGGTTTCCGCTACCAACGACTTGGCTTACACCACGTTCGGCAGCGTAACCCCGACCGGCGGTACGTTTGACCCTGCCAAAGACGTTGAAGTCTACCGCAGCAATGTTACCGTAAACACCCGCGATGTGAAGCTTTCCCGCTTCATCATCCGCAATATCGGTTCTGCCCAGCAGGCTGATATGAACAACTTCCGCTTGCGCATCGATGGCACCCAGGTCGCCCAGACCCAGTCCATGGACAGCAACGGTTATGTTTACTTCTCCATTAGCCCAATTACCTTAAAGAGCGGCACCCGCGTCTTGAGCGTATTGGCTGATGTTGTTTCGGGTTCTTCCCGCAACTTCCAGTTCCAAATCCGCAATGTGGCTGACGTAGACTTCATGGATACCCAATACGGCGTGTCCGTGTCTCCGTCCAACACCTTCCCGGTTGGTTCTTCTTCCTCGAACTCTATCAGTTCCGGCAGCATGACCATCGTGAAAGCCACCGATTCCCCGTCTGGCAACGTCACCGACGGTACTAGCGACGTAACACTTGCTAAGTACACGGTAACCGCCTACGGTGAAGCGATGAAAATTGAAACGTTGACTTTTGCCGCTTCTTCCAGCGATTCTTCTGTTGGCAGCTTGCGCAATGGCCGCGTTATCATCGGCGGTGTTCAGTACGGTTCTACCGCTACGTTGAACAACTCTGCTGCTGGTACCACCTACACGTTGAACTACACTGTCCAGCCGGGCACTCCGGTTGTTGTGGAAATCCACGCCGACATGTATGACAACGACGGTACCAACCACTTGAGCAACAACGACACGGTAACCGCTTACTTGCTCACCGGTTCCAACAACGTACAGAAAATGGTTTCCTTGGGTTACACCAGCTCTCCGTCAGCTGCGGTTGCTGGCAACGCCTTGACCAACGTTACCGGTTCGGTAACCTTGAACAAGGACAACACCTACGCCAACCAGACTGTACCGCTGCCTCAAACTGGCTTGAAGTTAGCTGACTTCAACTTAGTCGGCAGCACTTCCGAAGACGTAACCGTATCGGGCATTGACCTTGCCCTTTCGGCTTCTTCTTCCTTGAGCAACTTGAACAATGTGAAAATAATGGTTAACGGCAGCATGTTTGGTACTGTAAAGTCCACTGTTGCTATTACCAACGGCGGCGTTGGAGCTACCTCCACCTACTCCGGCAACTTCACGTTGGCTAAGGGCTCTACCGCTTCGGTTGAAGTATGGGGCGACATTCCGACCCCGACTGTACCGTACGGTTCTGACACTGTCACTCCTCGCATTGCGGTGACTGGTACCGCGGTTAACTCCTCGGCTTCCGTCATGGCTGCTGCTTCTGGTCAACAGATCAGCGTCGGCACTGCCTCTATAACCGCTGCTCAGGATCCGTCCACTCCGGTTGCTGCCATTACGGCTGGTAACCAGACCAAGACGGCTGCTGCCTTCAAGTTCACCACTGCCAATGACCAGTACACCATTTCGGAATTGGTCATTAGCCTTGCCGGTAACTCCACTGTTCAGAACATAGTGTTGAAAGACGGTGCAACCACCATCGCTACCATGCCTGGTGCTGCTTCCTCTACTTTCAGCAACTTGAACATTGTGGTACCTGCTAACTCCACCAAAGTCTTGACTGTAGACTTACAGTTGGGCACTGTTGGCCAGGGTGCTGGTACTTCCGGTGAAAACGTGAAGGTCACGTTGCACTCTTACAAGAATGCCCCGTCCTCCACAGGCGCTATTTCTAGCACCAACTCTTACGTATCTGGTAACAACATGTACGTATACAAGGCGATCCCGACTATCACCAACGTAACCTTGCCGACCACGGCTTTGACCGCTGGCGCAGGCGCTACCTTGTACAAGTTCTCCATTTCTTCTGGCGGAACCGGTACAATTGGTTGGACCAAGCTCGGCTTCACCATTGCTACTTCTACGAACGTAACTGTCTCCAGCTTCCAGGTATGGGATGCTGATGCCAATACCCAAATTACGGGTACTGCCAGCACCACCTACACTGCTTCTGGTGCGGTTGTAGAATTCAACACGCTTGCTGAACAACAGATCAGCGGCGCGAAGAACTACGTGCTCAAGGCAACTGTCGGCGGTACGCTGGCTTCGGGTGCTTATGTTTCTACAAACATGGCTAACCCGTCCACCACGTTTACCTCTCCGGCTGCTGCTACAACGGCCACTGCCACCACCGCTTCGTTCGTGTGGTCTGACACTTCGGCCCAGAGCCATAGCTTAACCACCACTGATTGGAGCAACGATTACTTGGTCAAGAACCTGGCAACAGATTCTCAGACCTTAACCAAGCAATAATCGGCTGGTTTAAGTTACAGTTTCCTAAGACTGGCATAATTTAGGCAAAACCCTTCCCCCCGCCGTTGGCGGGGGGAAGGGATTTTTGTTTGGGTTATACTTGATAAAGGCGTATATTTTTAGTACAGTTACCCTATGCGAAAACCATACATTTTTATTATTTTAGGGGTTTTGGTGCTGTTAACCATAGGGTTGGGACTTTATTTTTTTAACCCCATACAAAAGCCGGGAGTGAAGTTGCCGGATAAGGCGCGAAATTTGCCCGCAGCGGCCCGCGACATATATGAGCAAAAGCTCAAAGAAGCCCAAGGGTATTTGAATACGCTCGATACCAAAAATCCCAACTATAACAATTTGGCCATGAATACGTATATGTTTATGGCCCAGCAGTATTTTGGGTTAGGCAAATTAGACCTATCCAAACAGTATTATGAAAAGGCCTTGGCTTTAGACAATAGGCAACAGCAACTATGGGTAGGCTTGGCCGAAGTACAGGTTGATGCAGGTGAGCCCGCGGCAGCCCAGGAAACGCTCAAGAAGGCGCTTGAAATTAACCCGGAAGTTGCCGACATTTGGCTGCGGTATATAACCTTAAGCCAAAGTATGGGCATGCAGAAACAAGACATAGAGCAAGAATTAAGCCAGGCGCTAGAAAAAACCAAACGCCATGCGGACATACTCATAAAAGCTGCCCAATTTTATGAACAACAGGGTAACGCCCCAGAAGCATTGAAGTATTGGAAGGAAGCTTTGGAGCGGGATCCCGGCAACGCACTTATTAAGCAAGAAATACAACGTTTAGAAAAATAATTTGCAACCATGAAAAAATTTGCCCTGTATAGTTTATTTGTTTTAGTCCTCCTGACTCTCTTAACCCCGTTTTGGGTATTTAAGGACTTGTTATTCCCGTATGTAACCAGCAAGGCATTTTATTTCCGCATAGTGGTGGAATTGGCTTTGCCATTTTATGTTTACCTGCTGGTGGCCGAAAAAAAATTCCGGCCTAACCTAAAAAATCCGCTCAATGCGTTTGTGCTGGCTTTTTTGCTTATTAACATAATTTCCTCCATATTTGGCGTTAATCCGGCAAGGAGTTTATGGGGGAACTTTGAACGTATGGGCGGGGCGTATTATATTGCCCATTTAATAGCGTTGTATTTTTATGTCCAACTTTTGGGACAGGCAAGCGCCAAGTTGCTCAAATGGTTTTTGCAAAGTTTTATTTTTATTGCCGTTTTGGTAACCCTAAACGGCATGTCAGGTTGGTTGGGCGGGCCAACGCTTATCCAGGACCCCTCGTTGCCCGTGCGTGTTTCTTCTACCTTTGGCAACCCTATTTATTTTCCCAGCTATTTAATTATCCCTTTGTTTTTGTCAGCCTATTTTGCCGTGCAAGAACAGTCGCTGGTTAAGCGACTTATGTATTGGGCGGCGGTGGCGTTAATGCTGCTCGGAGTATACTCGTCCGGCACCCGTGGCGCGCTTATAGGCTTGATTGTAGGGCTTATAGCCGGTGCCATAGCCTATTTGGCTTTGACCAAAAACCATAAGGTAAAAATTTACGGCTTTATTTGCATGGGCGTGCTGGTTATTTTAGTCGGCGCATTTTATGCCAACCATGACAAATTGCCCCGGGGCTCCACATTGTACCGTTTGGCAAATTTGCGGGATTCCAACACCGAAGCCCGTCTTATCCAGTGGAAAATGGCCATGCAAGGTTTTACGGACAAGCCAATTTTGGGCACCGGACCGGAAAATTATTACGTCATTTTCGACCAGTATTATAACCCCGAGCTGTATAAATACGACCCTTCGTGGTTTGATAAGCCCCACAACTTTTTAATAGAGGTTTTGGTGACCAATGGCATTGTGGGTTTTATTGCTTATGTGGGCATGCTGGTGTTAAGCGTGTACGGGCTCTGGCGGGCATACCGGAGCGAATTGCTTTCGTTGCTGGAAGGTTGCTTGCTGTTTGCGGCGTTGGTCGTTTATCAAGTGCAAAATTTGTTCGTGTTTGATACCGTTTCCTCGAGCGTGGCTTTTTATACATTCTTAGGTTTGGCTGCGTACATGTGGATAGAAAGCAAGCAGCCCGAACCGGCTGGCAAGCCCGTAGCTACCGCCAAACCTGGATCGTTGCCCAATGCCGTGTTGGCCGTAGGCCTGGCGGTAATGGTGTATGTCGTGTATGCGACCAACGCCAACTCACTTATGGCTTCCAAACGGGTTAATTATGGTTTTGCGTATGCCGATGCCAACCCCATTACCGCATCCCAGTATTTTAAACAGGCTTTCGAAGTGCCCTTTAACTTAGACCCGCGCGAGACTGCCAACAAGTATTCCGACTTTCTTAACAAGTTAGTGCCTTCGGGCAGGCAGGATGTTAAGCCGGAATTTATAAGCAGTGAGTTGGATAACGCCATAGCCATACAGAAAAAAATTACGGAAGAAGTGGGTAACGACCCGTTGTTGTGGATGCGTTTGGCAGGCCTGCAATTAAACTATGCCTTGCTGCA
>CAYOXN010000053.1:0-332 GCA_964407965.1 uncultured Candidatus Saccharibacteria bacterium | reverse complement strand
CAAGACTTCTTTGGCCGAAGCCCAAGCTACCGTGGACAAGGCCATAGAAATAGCTCCCAAGCGCGCGGAAATTTTGCAGCTCAGGATCCAACTGGCCGGTTACACGCGCGATTGGAAAACGGCAGTAGCTACAGCCCGGGACATTGTGGAAATTAACCCTTACCAACCCCAGTGGAAATGGCAGTTGGCCATGGCGTATTACCTGAACGGCCAAATGGATTTGGCGGTCAGGACAGGGGACCAGGCGGTGGCGGAAGGTTACAAGTTCCAACAACTCCAGCAGTTTGCTTGGTATGCCGAATAGTATTCAAATGAATAGAGAGAGATTTGTT
>CAYOXN010000052.1:0-8268 GCA_964407965.1 uncultured Candidatus Saccharibacteria bacterium | reverse complement strand
GGTTTACTTCACCTCTTAACTTCTTAACTCTTGTTCCAAGTCAGTTGGGTTGACCAATATACGGAACCTTTGTCGTTTTTATTTTTATCCGTCATAATATTATTAGGCATCATTAAATAAAAAACATGAATTATCTAACCCTGTTTATTTTTATTGCCATTTCCGAGCTTTCGGGTATACTCGGTTCTTTGTTTACAGCAAGCTCTATTCCGAGTTGGTATAACGGCCTAACCAAACCTTCGTTTAATCCGCCCAGTTGGGTGTTTGGCCCCGTGTGGACAATTTTGTACTTGCTTATTGGCATTTCGGGCTATTTGCTGTGGCAAGCCAGGCATACGTCGGCGGCCGCCAAATGGGCAATAGTTTTCTTTTTTGTGCAATTAGCGTTAAACGCCTTGTGGACGCCGCTGTTTTTTGGCGCCAAGCTGTTGGGCGTGGCTTTGGTAGAAATAATTTTCATGTGGCTCGCCATTGTGGCTACCATATTTTTTGCCTGGCAAACCAACAAGTGGGCCGCCATATTGCTCATACCATATTTGGCCTGGGTCTCTTTTGCCAGCTTGCTAAACTACTCCCTCTGGAAATTAAATTAGTTTTTACGCTATCTGTGTTATCTTTAAATCAGTGCATCCGCGAATATACAATGGAACCTCTCGCTTCACAACTTCGGCCAAAAAATTTAGACGAATATGTCGGGCAAAGCCATTTGGTTGGCCCGGACAAGCCGCTTCGCAATGCCATAGAACAAAAACATTTGTTCAGTTTTATTTTATGGGGCCCGCCGGGTGTAGGCAAAACCACCCTGGCCAGGATATATGCCAAAGCGGTGAACGCAGAGTACCATGAACTCTCGGCCGTAAGCGCGGGCAAGGAAGATATCCGAAAAATTGTCGACAAACCGCCCATGCTGGGGCAGCCCAAAATTTTATTTCTCGACGAAATACACCGTTTTAACAAAGCCCAACAGGATTATTTATTACCCTTTGTCGAGTCCGGAAAATTGTATTTAATAGGGGCGACAACCGAAAACCCTTCGTTCGAGGTTATACCAGCCTTGCTTTCGCGCTGCAGGGTATTTGTACTGAACGAATTGACTGAAGCCGACATGCGGGAAGTAATATTAAGGTCTAAACTTAAGCTGAACGCCAAAGCCCAAGACTGGCTTATAGCTATGGCCAATGGCGACGCCCGCCAAGCCATAACCATGCTGGAAAATACCCAAAAGCTATATGGCAAAATAACTTTGGAAAGCTTAAAAGACACCTTGCAAAACAAAACCCTGCGTTACGACAAAGCAGGGGAAGAGCATTACAACACCATTTCAGCATTTATAAAAAGCATGCGGGCCAGCCAAGCCGACTCAGCCTTGTATTATTTGGCCCGCATGGTGGAAGCAGGGGAGGATCCGCTCTTTATTGCCCGCCGCATGGTCATATTTGCCAGCGAAGACATTGGGCTCGCCCAACCCACCGCCCTGGTCGTGGCCAATGCCGTGTTTGAGGCTTGCCAAACAATTGGCTATCCCGAATGCGCCATAAACTTAGCCCATGGGGTAGCGTATTTGGCCGAATGCAAAAAAGACCGCTCGGCATATGACGCACTTAGGGCCGCCCAAAGTGACGTAAAAGAATTGGGCAACCTGCCCATACCCATGGGCGTACGCAACGCACCCACGAAACTCATGAAAAATTTGGGTTACGGGGAAGGCTATGAAAAATATTCCACAAAAAGTTATTTGCCCGAAGATATTAAAAACAAAAAATATTTGCACAAAAAAAATGGCCACGACGCGGGTGCGTCATGACCAAATGCCGAATGACTTATCGAGGGCTTTATCCACCTTCTTGATTAACCACCAACACACGTGGGGTATAAAAATCGGACCCCAAAACAAAATTTGGGTGGTGAGGTACACGTAATTCATCGCGGTATACTCGCTGATTATTCGGGTCGCGGCATAAGCCAGCTGCCCAGATAATACCCACGATACGACACCGAAGCCTGCGCATTCAGGTAACCACCACTGGTCGCGGCTCGCCCGGTCTACGGGCTGGTCGGGTTTGGTCCCAACCCGGTACCTCAGCAAGTAATAAGCGATAAAAGAAATTAATAAGCCAGCGAAAAAACACTGGTGCTCGATTGGCGCTGTTTGCATATCTCCTCCTGAGATAAGTTTAATTAAAGCATATTTTTTTGTTTTTGTCTAGGGTTTGTCATTATTTGGCTTAGTTTACGTCAATATTTATGAAGAAGGCGGCGGGCAGAATTATGCCAAAAGTAAATAAAAAAATTTTAATTGTCGAAGACGAGACAGCCCTCTTAAATATCCTCAAGGAGAAATTCAAGCGTGAGGGATTTTTTGTGTATGGTGCGGAAAATGGGGAAATTGGCCTGAAGACAGCCCTAAAAGAAAAACCTTCCATAATTTTGCTCGATATTATAATGCCCAGCATGGACGGGTTAACTATGCTAAAAAAATTACGGGAAGATAAATGGGGCTTTACGGTACCCGTGGTTATGCTCAGTAACCTTGGCGACCCCGACCAAATAGAGCCTTTGCAAGGCGGGGGAGAAATAATTTATTTGGTCAAAAGCAATTGGGACTTGGAAGACGTGGTAAAAAAGGTCCGGGAAACCATAAGCAAAAAGTAGAACTTAAGAAAGGTAAAAACTCACCGTCAATTACTATACAGTGATATTTTATTTATGGATCCAATTTCACACAACCCCACACCGCAAAGCCCGCCTGGCAGTGAAGCAGATATGAAGCCAAAACCGGAATCGGACAAAAGCCACATTGCTGGCAGCGGAAAATTACAGGGCAAGGTAGCCCTTGTTTCGGGCGGGGACAGCGGCATAGGAAGGGCGGCGGCTTTGGCATTGGCCAAGGAAGGCGCCACTATTGCCATTGCCTACCTTAACGAACAAGCGGATGCGCAAGAAACACAGCGCTTAATCCTAGCTAAAGGGCAACGCGCCATGCTGTTTCCCGGCGATTTGGGTTTTGAGGAAGTATGCCAAAATGTAGTCAGGCAAGTTGTAGATGCTTTTGGCCAGATTGATACTTTAATAAATAATTGTGCGGAGCAGCATGAACAGCATAACCTAACAGACATTACGGCAACACAGCTTGAACGCACCTTCCGGACAAATATTTATTCGTACTTTTTCCTGACCAAAGCGGCTTTGCCGCATATGCCCGAGGGCAGCGCCATAATTAACACGGCTTCGGTTACCGCGTACCGCGGCTCCGCTCATTTAATGGACTATTCCGCAACCAAAGGCGCCATAGTTGCCTTCACGCGTTCGCTTTCCCAAAATTTGGCTCCTAAAAAAATCCGGGTGAATGCGGTGGCACCCGGTCCCGTTTGGACCCCGCTTATTGTTTCGAGTTTCAATAAGGAAAAAATACAAAATTTTGGCAAAGACGTCCCGCTGGGCCGTCCCGGACAACCGGAAGAAATTGGACCTTGTTACGTCTTTTTAGCTAGTGACGAGTCGTCGTATATGACAGGCCAAGTACTCCATCCCAATGGCGGTGAGATAATTAACGGCTAAAAGCTTACCAACCCAGACAATTCAGAAAAGATTATAAACTTATTAGCTTATGGGCTTATTAGCTTACAAGCTTACCTAAGGGGGTGATAATTATGCATACTATTTACAACGAAGAAGTCCCCACAGGCACCGGCAACGGCTTTGGTTCTACCAGGACGGAACCAGGCAGCACAGGCCACGGTTTTGGCGCTACGGACGAATAGGGTACCTGTATTCCTCACCCCCCCCCGCCAACGGCGGGGGGGGCGGATTATAGCAGGGGTTTTTCTTTAAGCCAATTTCGTATATAATGAGCCGGTATGAAATTGGAAACTTTACTTGGGCAATACGATTATACATTGCCCGAGAGCCTTATTGCCAAAACTCCCGCTACCCCGCGCGACAGCGCGCGGCTTTTGGTGTGGGACCAAAAAACCGGAAAAATTACCGAAGACTCATTTTTACATTTAGGTGACTACATACCCAAAAATGCCCTATTGGTGTTTAACCAAACCCGGGTCATTCCCGCCCGCTTGGCCGCGCATAAACCTACCGGGGGAAAAGTTGAATTGCTCTACTTGTCCCACCACGGCCAAACCTTAACGTGCTTAGCCAATAAACCACTCGCAGTCGGTACCACTGTCTCTATTTTTTACGGCCGTAAAAAATGGGAGTGGCAGTTGACAGTTTTAGGCAAGAATGATGGGAAATATACTTTACTGTCTTCGTTGGCTGGAACTAAAATTCCCCAAGCTATTAAAGATTGCGGCATCACCCCTTTGCCGCCATATATGAAAGATTCGCCGCTTCCCGAAAAAGAACGGCGCAAATGGTACCAAACCATTTTTGCAAAAAAGGGCGCTTCGGTAGCCGCCCCAACGGCCAGTTTACATTTTACCCAACGCTTACTCCGAAGGCTCAAAGCCAAAGGCATAGGCATAACTTACATCCAGCTTGATGTAGGCCTCGGCACTTTTGCCCCGCTTACCCAGGAACACCTTACTTCCGGCAAACTTCACGAAGAATATTATTTTATAAGCCCCCAAGCCCACGCTTTGCTGACACAGGCTAAAAAAGCCGGCAGGCCAATAATTGCGGTTGGCACTACCGTAGTCCGGACATTGGAATCTGCCTACAAAAATCCTAATGAGCCAAAGCTTTCCGGCACTACCGATTTATTTATTGCCCCGGGCTTTACGTTTTCCATGGTTGACGGCCTGATTACCAATTTTCACGTACCTAAAAGCAGCTTGCTCATGCTGGTTTCCGCACTGGTGGGGAAGGGTGCCCTTTTTAAACTCTACCGCTATGCCATAGCCAAAAAATTCCGATTCTTCTCGTTTGGCGACGGTATGCTTGTCAAACCCAACATATAGCTTTATAATGTCCGGATAAAGGAGGTAAGAAGTAATGGGTAAAATGATTTTTATAATGGGAAAAATAGTTGTACTCCCAATCTCTCTAGTATTTTTTCTACCGGTTAACGCACTCATGGGGATATTATTTTTCAGGGAACAACCCGTCCACAAACTCTCCCTGCCGTCCAAGCTGAAATTTTATTGCCGGGTTTTAATAATGAGGCTCAAGGAAACACTGGGGTATCAAGTTGAGGAAAGTTTGCACGAACGGGCACGGGCCCTTACTCACGCCGCGTGGGATTTTCTCACGTTAGGGTCGTGGCTTATTCTCATACTTCTAATTGAGTGGGACAAAAAAACCCAGGAAATAGAATCTTACTCATCGGCACGCGTGGTCGGCAAGCGGTAATCGCTGCCGGCTTTTTTATTCGCGACGTATGCGAGTCTGTCCCGATCTGATCTGGACAAGCGAGCAGACCCATTCGATACAAACTCAGGGCTCCGAGCTGAGTTGAGGAGGGAGCTAATACAAATTTAAATATTCTCCGCGGCTCTACAACAAGTCCAAACGAAAGTCCCAATAGTAATATCCCACTAACTGTAAGGAATAACTCTTTTTTTATTTTATTTAAGCCAGAAATAATTATCCACAGCACCCCCATTTGACAACTTTTTTAAAAGCCTCAACGCATATTTAAGCATTTTTTCTTTTCCCCTTGATTTTATTGGGGTTTTTGCTACCATACAAATGCATTAACTAATACCTCTCCCGCGCCCAGCCCTTCAGGCTAGGGGAAGGGTGGGGGAACAGGGAGACAACAAAATTATGACAAAGTCAGAACTCCTGCAAGGTTTGGCTGATAAACTCGGCAAGACCCGCAAAGAAGTGAGCGAAATGCTCGAAGCTATGGTAGCCATGGCTTATAACGAAACCAAAAAGTCCGGCGAATTCACCATCCCGGGCCTTGGTAAGCTTATAAAGAAGAACCGCCCGGCTCGCCAAGGCCGCAACCCGGCAACCGGCGAAACCATCCAAATCCCGGCCAAAACTGTCATTAAGTTCCGCGTGTTAAAGGCTGCCAAGGATGCCATACTGTAATTAGTATTTTAAAACCCCTCCCGCTTACGGGAGGGGTTTTTGTTATAAAGGATTAAGCTGGCGGATGGTTGGTTAAAATTTCATTTATTTTGTTAAGGATTTCTTCGGTAGTAAAATAAGCCTTTACCATATAAGCCTGCACTTGGAGGGCTTTGGTCCGCAAAATGTCCTTGTTGCTCCACAAATTGCTTAAAATAATTACCGGAGTTTGGGCAATTTTTTGGTCTTGGTGTTTACGGACGGCTTCCAGCACGCCAAAGCCGTCTACCTCGGGTAGCATTAAGTCGAGCAAAACCAAGTCGGGTTTTTCCTGGGATATTAAATCTATGGCTTTTCTCCCGTCCTCGGCAGCCTGGACAGTAAAACCCGACGTTGAAAGCTTGTGGGTGACTATTTCCCGCATAGCCGGGTCATCCTCCACTACAAGGATTTTTTTTGCTTGTGTTTCTGGCATAGGTTTTTGTTACTAGTATAATAGCACAATACCCGCCATTATGCTATAATTGAGCAGGAAAATAGGCTTAAGAAATAAAAAACAAAACCCATTGGCATGGAGTTGGATTTTAATAATTTTGCAAATTTTAACGAACAACAGAAGCTCAAACACTTGCTTCGTTTAGCCCTTTTGGCACCCTCGAGCCACAATACCCAGCCTTGGTTATTCAAAGTTAACCGGAAAACCTTACAAATAACCATAACAGCCAATTGGGAACGCCAACTGAAAGATTCTGACCCCCAAGGCAGGGAGTTATTTTTAAGTTTGGGTACTGCGGTAGAAAATTTTGAGACTGCGCTCAAAGCTTACCATATAAGCTACCATTACGAGGAAAAAAAATCAGCCAAAGGCCCAGAGGGGCATTTTACTATTCATTCCTTAGAAAGCGGGAATACTGACATCACTACTTTGACTGCCATATATTCCCGGCAGGCTAACCGTTACCCATTTACAAAAGCGGCTCTTCCCGAAAATTTTATAAGGCAAGCGGAGTCTTATGCTTCGGCAGATTTAGATATTTGCTTTATAACCGAACAGGAACCTGAAAAAAAACAAAAACTAAGCGCAATTATTTTGGAAGCAGTAGCCGCTGCCTTCCATGATAAAAAATTCACCCGTGAACTTTCGCAATGGATAAAACCCAGTTTAAAACGTTATCGCGATGGCATGCCCGGTTACAACATAGGGGTGCCGTGGCTCTTTTCGTTGTTTATGCCTTACGCCATACGCCACATTCCTATGGCAGGCATGCAAAGGGCAATGAATAAGCAGATGTTAGACCATTGTCCGGCCTTGGCAGTAATAGCCACGCGCCGCGACGACCCGCAAAGTTGGTTTATGGCAGGCCGGGTTTATGAACGGGTAGCTTTGCTTGCGGAAAGCCAAAATATCAAAATTGGGGTATTTGGCGCTCCTGTGGAGATAGGCGATTACTATAAACAAGTCCAGCGCCTTTGCCAAAATAACTTGCGGCCGCAAATGGTTTTCCGGTTAGGCTACACAGACAAAACTCCGCCCCGCAGCCCCAGGCTGCATTTACATTCAGTAATTATTGGTGACTTATGAAAAATTCCCCATTACTCTTGTCCGGTAAAAATTTAACGGTAGAAGCGGTTATGCAATTCTGTAAAAACCCCAGAGCCCAAATATCAATAGACCCGAAGTGTGAAAAAACCATACGTCAGGCTAGGAAATTACTTGATG
Source organism: uncultured Candidatus Saccharibacteria bacterium (assembly GCA_964407965.1). Classification (GTDB taxonomy): domain Bacteria; phylum Patescibacteriota; class Doudnabacteria; order UBA920; family UBA920; genus CAZPRQ01. Next base: position 575 of record CAYOXN010000052.1, on the reverse strand, counting down.
CGCATGCAAAAACCCAGGTCATATACGGGGTAAATACCGGCTTTGGGCCCATGGCTAACCGCATCCTTACGTCTGCCCAATTAGACGACTTGCAAAGGAATTTAATTTTAAGCCACGCCTGCGGAATGGGGGAAGGAGTAAACCCCCAATTTGTCCTGGCGGCAATGGTTATGAGGCTCAACAGCTTGCTCAAAGGCTATTCGGGCGTAACTTGGGAACTTATAACATTTTATGCCCGGCTAATAAATTTACGTATTATTCCGTGGGTACCGGAACATGGGGCAGTAGGGACAAGCGGTGACTTAATCCAGCTTTCCCACATAGCGTTGGCATTTTTGGGTGAAGGCAAGGTATGGCACAATGGCGAGTATAAAACTGCAAAAGAAGTTTTTAAAAAATTAAATATCCTACCCCATACTTTGCAAGCTAAGGAAGGATTGGCATTAATAAACGGTACGTCGTTCATGACGGGCATTGCGGCACATATAGTAAGCCAGGCGGAAAAAGCGCTCGCCCTGGCCATCCGCACCGGCGCGTGGTCCTTGGAAACCGTTGAGGCGTACGACGACAGTTTG
>CAYOXN010000051.1:3141-8302 GCA_964407965.1 uncultured Candidatus Saccharibacteria bacterium | reverse complement strand
GACTTCTGAATTTTGCAGTTACTGGCCACTGTTCACTGTCCACTGATCACTAGTTCAGTTTTCCCTAAACGCTACCTACTAAATGCTAAACGCTAGTTTAGTACTTTAGTTTATTTTAGTATTTAGTAGAGTTTACTTGATAACTTTACCGTGTCCGCGGTTCGACTGAGCTCACCGTCGAAGTCCGTAGCTTTAGCGAAGGTGGATGAACTTTACGAACTTGAAACTAATTTCCCTAAACGCTACCCACTACACGCTAAACGCTAATTTAGTAATTTTTCCAATTCGTCAAATACGTTTCCAGCGTGACTATGCAGTTGTCCGAACTAGGATAGCTGACGTTGGTCCGGTTTTGCGGGCAATTTTTCCCTTTCCACCACACCTGCGAAATAACTTGGAGCCGTTCAAAACCCGGCTGGGCAAATGCGGTGTTGGGACTGCTTTTCCGTATGGTAATTTTCCTGTAATACGGGGAATTCCCGTTAGCCACCGGCGTATTGGGGTGGAAATAAAACCCCGCGAAGCTTGGGTCGGTGGCATATGAGGTGTTCGTAAAATTCGGTGAGTTAAGGCCAAAATTGTTACTGGCGGTTTCTATGACCCAAAAGGTTGGCCCACTCGGTGATATGCGCAACCGGTAGGAAGAGTCGCTGGCCGGCGGGTTTATATTATAAGTCTGGGTAAGCCAGTTCTTATAACAGCGCGACCCCCCAGTTGGGTCAGGGTAGTTGGGGCTGGTTGCGCCGGTTTCAAAATTGTAACAATTCAAATCTATACTCGTTTGCTTAAGCCAGTTAGTGTCGCGCATGTTCTTTACCGCTTCTATGCCTTCACGGGCCAAACCGGTGGCTATAATTTGGCGAATAATGTTGTCGGAGGCCGAAAACGCATAAATAGCCAAGCCCACAGCCGCGGTCATGCCCATGGCCAACATAAACAAGGCAGCCATGGTTTCTATGAGGGTCTGTCCAGTTTGGTGCTTATATTTTACTTTTACGCTTAATACGTTGCGCATTGGTTACCCGAAGCATTGGTCGGACAAATTATGCCCGACGTACTGTTTATTAAAATATATTTGGCCATATTTGGCGTTTCTGCCAAATCGGTCAGCATTATGACTAACTTGGAATCTTTGCTGGTTTGGTTATTGTCTATGTTTCCCCTAAAGTCCAAAATGTTGCCATATGAATCGGTTGGCGGCGGAGAGGCAAAACTATAAAAATCGCAAGCATTGGTTATGGTCATGCTGGCAAACGGCAGCTTATACGCCACCAAAGCGCAGCTGGGGTTGCCGGTAGTAGGAATTGTATTCCTATTTATGGTCAATTGCTTTATTTTTACGCTGGCAGGCAACCGGAATACCTCTACGGTCTGGTTAAGCTGGGGGGCGGAAGCAATGTTATACATGGCTTGCATGGCATACTGGCCGTTTAAGGTAGTGGGGGCAAATTTCATGAGGTAATATTGCACTGCCTGGCCGTTGGAAAGCGTACGGGAAGAAAGCGAATAGCTTTGCATTTTGCGCAAATTGGTAATTATTTCGTTTTGCGCTATAACCAAATCGCGCTCCGTTCGTTTGCCGGCATAATTGGCAATTATAAAAGAAGACATGAGCCCCATAATAGCCAACACCACTATAAGTTCTACCAATGTAAAACCCCTTAGGAAACGGGTGGCGGGCAGGTTTTTTACTTTGCTCATTTTGGTTTCTAGAGAATTTAACGTACGTTAATTATACCATTAAAACCCAATAATGACAAATACCAAGCGAGCAAACTTGGCCCCCACAATAATGTTATAAACGCCCCCGTACTCAAAAAGGTCCCAAAGGGAACCTGGCTGCTCATGTGCTTTTTTTTGACAGCCAGCAAGAATATCGAAACTAGTGCCCCCAAGAAAAACGCTACCAAAAGCGCCACCCCAACCATTTTTAAACCCAAAGCTACACCCAACAAGAGCATGTATTTAACATCCCCAAAGCCCATCCACTTCCCTTTTGAAATAAGCCACAGCGCATAAAAGGGCAAACTGCCTGCAACAGCGCCCAACAGCCCGGAAATTACATAACCATGGAGGCTTAAAAATTGGTGCAAACCAATATCCAACACCGCATTTATAGCCAGGAGCAAAACAAGTCCCGGAACCACGACCGTATCGAGAATTAAAAAATGCTCAAAATCTATGGCAAACACGACTATGAGCAAGCCCACGAAAAACAAAGCCCTGACAAGCTCAAGCCAGCCCAATGCTGACTGGGGCATGAGCACCGCGGTTACGGCCAGGAAAGCCAAGCCGGTAATTATTTCTATGAGGGCATAACGGGCGGAAAACTTTTTTTTGCAATACCGGCAGCGACCGCCAAGGAGCACAAAACTTAAAACCGGAACCAGGTCTAGCGGCCCCAACTCGTGGCCGCAATGGGTACAATGCGACCGCCCGAGCAGCGACTCTTCTTGGGGCAAGCGCAAAATAACCACGTTTAAAAAACTGCCAATTATTGTGCCAAAGACGAAACTGAGAAATAAAAATAATTGCTCCATACGTTATTCTAACGCTTGCCTTTGCGTGTTTATGTCTATAGGTACGTTAAGGGGCCCCTCGGTACGCATTTGATAAATGAGCCGCTGTAGTTTTACGTTACCTTTTTGGATATGTCCGGCATATTCCATAAATTTTAACGTTAAGGCGGCATTGCTTTTGGCTTGGTAAGTCCGGGCCAGCACTATCCATCCCGAGGCGTAGTTAGCCTTTAAGCTTAAGTAATACTTAGCATACGTTTCGGCCACATCAAACCGGTTAAACCTATAGCCCAACAAAGCTACGCGGCCCAACATATCGGTGTTATACATGTCTGCTTGGGCGGAAAGTACATAGTACGCCAACGCTTTGTCCCTAAAATCAGTATTTTGGGGATGCTGTTGGAACAGGACCAAATACACGTCACCCATCATTCGCAACGAAAGCGGAGTGCGGGCATGGGTTTTTTCAAAAACTTCCACATGGCGGATAACTTTTTCCGGAGCCGTACCTGTTTTTGCTTCTGCACCTAAAGCATACAACGAATATACGGGTACCCAAGGGTTAAGCCGCGCTGCAAGGGAAAGTTTACGTATGCCGAAAGAATTGGTCTTTTCATTGTAATTATTTAACCCGCTAAAATAGCTATGTTCCGCGACAACTCCCGCAATGCCAAAAACCACTAACACCGCGGCACATGCATATGCCGCCCCGCGCAATACGCCGCGAAAAGGTTTAAATGTTGGCGCATAAACCACCTGCGCCCACGGTTCGTTAACGGTTAACATTGCCACCAAAATAGCAAGTATGCAATACGCAACAATAGGCATGGGCTGGAATGCCACCATGGCCATACACCCCACGAGGCCCGCCCAAGTAAAAGTCCGCCACATGGCCCACTCCGGGCTTAAGGTTTGGTTTTGGGAAGTCCAAAATTTTACCAATGGCACAACCATCCACAAGAGCCACAAGAGCAGCATTACCCAACCTCCCGACATGAGCAAGCTAAAATAAAAATTATGGGGGTCGTCAAAAAAATTAGATTCCCCAACTAAACTCGCGGTGCGAAACTGGCTAAAAACATTTTGGAAATTTCCGGGACCATAACCCATCCACGGTGCCCGGGACGCGGCTTCGGCGGTAATTCCCCACACCAATACCCTATTTTGTAAATTTGCTTCCTTGCTAAGGGAGTCGCCAACATGTACCAACGTACTGAACTTTACGCTCGTAAAAGCCCATATGCCAACCACGGCAACTATTGCCCCCAGGGTAGCCAGGGCAATTTTTGCAGAAACCAACTTTTTGTAAGACGCCGCCAGCAAAGCCACTGCCGTAAAAGCCAAACCTACAAAAGCGCCGCGGCTATCCAGTACCACTAAAGCCCACAGCATGGCAACCAGAGCAACCCAACGCCCAACTTGAGCGGCAAAACGGCGTTCGTGTAGGGCGCTGAGCACGGTAAAGGGTACTAACGCCGCCAAAAAAAGGGCTGTAAAATTGGCGTTACCCAAAAGTCCAGGCGGATGAATTGGGCCGCCATTGGAAACTTCATACGTCATAATACCAAAACTCTGCACAATAGCCGTAAGGGCAACCACCAAAGCGACCCAAACCCAACCTCGTATTAACTTTACTATATCGCCAGGCTGCAATTCGGTGCCCGCATAAAAAGCTATAAAAGCTATTATCCCATAAAGCAACACGGAATGGCTATAACGCGGATAATACCCCACCAGGCTATTGACCGGGTCTAACCCAACCAAACCGGCAAGTAAGGCCCAACCGGTAGCTATGAGCAACAGCCCATGCAAACCAAGCCGAAAGGAAAAAGGCCTTCCCTGCTCCCTCAGCCGAAGCCAGGCCAAAATACCCGCGCCGCCAACAAGCCAAAAAAATTTCATGGTCTCGTACCCTTCAAACGCGGCGCCTGAAAAAATAAGTGGCAATAGCCACATATACCAGTGAAACCAGCGCACATGAGGCTGGTTAGAATAAGTAAATTCGTTCATAGGAAGTGGATTATTAAGGCCTTAAAGCGTGATACCCTGCGGTTAACTGTCCAAACTGGCCAGGGAGGCAATAAGCCAATTCATAAGCTGAAGCTTGCGGCCTTTTATATATGAAATTTTGGGGGCACTGGTTACTCACGGGAGCAAAAGGCGGAAATTGCCCAAAATACTTTACCATAAAAGCGGTATTGTCGTATTCGGCCGCCGAAGGGTACCGCTGTTCATCATTATAAAAAAATTGTAATCCTTTGGAAAGCTCGTTGGCTTGATGGACGACAAATGCGCTTTGCGCATCCCTCACTCCCCGCTGCCAACCCCACCCTGCCAACAGCAACAAAAAAACAGCCAACGTCCCGACTGTTATATAACTAAAAAGGTTTTCTTTTTGCATACACTTTTTTCCAAGTATTCCGACCCCCGCCTTGGCGGGGGACGGAATACTTTAGATTTAGACTATAGAACTACGAGCACGTAATACCAGCCGGGCTGAGCGTGCAGTCAACGTTCGTGTTGGCATCAGCACCGTCGGTATAACCGCCAGTGTTCGCACCGAGACAGAAGGTTAACGAGTATGTAGGATAAACGGTTGTAGCGTTGTCCTTAGGACTCGTAAACGAAGTTCCGCTAGCTGT
>CAYOXN010000051.1:0-3131 GCA_964407965.1 uncultured Candidatus Saccharibacteria bacterium | reverse complement strand
GTATAGTAATACGCGTTACTTCCGCTACCGGTCGCCGTACAAGTATTGTCCGGAGGGGTTGGGGAAGTCGGCAAAGCGCCAATATAATTTGGGGCTAATGCTGCAGGAGTATTGCTGGTAGCTGCTGGATAACCGCTAAAGTCATTGAAATACAATTCCAACGCGCTAGCTATCTGGCGGACGTCAGCAAGCCTCTTGGCATCCCTGGACTTGGCTCGAGCCGAGTTTAAGGACAATAAAACCACAGAGGCCAAAAGACCAATAATGGCAATAACAACGAGTAATTCTATAAGAGTAAAACCTTTGTTTTTATTTCGCAATGTTTTCACCCCCATTCTGGGTTATAACTCGCATAAGAGTTATGGGTTAATTAAAAATACCAAAGGTACCTTTAATCGATTAATTTAATTATAGCAACGGTAATTTGTTTATGCAAAATACTTATTCACAGGCCTATCCGGCGCTGCTCGCCATGTTATAAATTGGCAGCAGTATTCCGGCAACCATAGCCCCAACGCCAAGGCCTAACAAGATCATGATAATCGGTTCGAGCAGGGTAGTGAGCGTGCTGACTTTGTTATCAACTTCTTTTTCGTAAAACACTGCGACTTTCGCCAAAATGTCATCTAACTGCGCAGTCTGTTCACCTACCCTGACCATTTGGGTAACTATGGTAGGAAACTCCGGGTGGCCGGTTAACCCTTCACTAATGCTCTTACCGTTGGAAATTTTTTCAACCGCTTGGAGTAAAATGTCCCGGTAAATGACGTTGTTAACTATATCTGCGACAATTTGTATGGCCTTTATAATGGGAATTCCGCCCACTACCAACGTGGAAAGGTTGCGGGAAAAGCGCGCCAAGTATATTTTTTTAAAAATATCGCCAATAATGGGTGCGGTAATTTTTAGCCTATCCCAATGGTACCGGCCTTGGTCTGTAGTAATATAAACCCGGATCCCGATAAAAATAGTAAACAGCACCAGCAAGACTAACCACCAAAAGGTTTCAAAAAAATTGGTAAAGGCAATAAGGGCAACCGAAATGGGCGGCAAACTCCCTCCCTGTTCCTTGAGCACTGCCGTGAGCTTGGGCAATACGAACTTGAACATAAGCATGCCTACGGTTACCAACGCCCCCAACACGAACACCGGATAAGTCATGGCGCTTTTGACTTTAGACCTCAATTCGTAGTCTTTTTCCAATTGGTCAGCCAAATACGTCAAAGACTTGTCGAGCGAACCTGCAACTTCACCAGATTTAACCAAGCTGGTATATACCGTCCCGAAAACTTTGGGGTATTTGGAAAGGGCTAACGACAGGCTTTCCCCGTTTTCTACCGAGCTTATAAGTTCACGGATAATAGTAACCAAATACTTTTGGGTAATTTGTTCTTCGAGTATCCTTAACGCCTGGATAATTGGGACACGGGCGGAAATAAGCGTAGCCAACTGCCTCGAAAACAGCACCAAGTCCTTATTGTTTACCGATTTGGCAAATGGGTTGAACCGTTCAAAAACACTTTCTTCCTGTTTGTCTAACCCTATGATAATAAGGTTATTTTCGGACAGGAGCTGCTCGGCCCGCGCCTGGTCGGCTGCAACCACCAGCCCGGTAAGTATTTTACCTTCTTTATTTCTTGCTTTATATGCAAACTTCATATTGTCCACAAATTACTAATTACATAAGTCATACAAATCTCTCACGGAGGTCATTCGTACTATTTGTGTATTAGTAAATAATCAGAATATTAATTACTCCTTTAACCAACATTGCCCATACGCATAACTATCGAACCACATTTTAATGTAAATATAGAATTAGTGGTATTTGTACAATTCGTGTATTAGTGGGTTACTAAGAGATTAATGACATAAAATAGTCGTTGTCGTTTACGAAATTTTGGGCGATTTCCAATTCCACTTGGCCTTGTTTGACTAACATGGCGAGCGTCTTGTCCAACGGCACCATGCCTTCGTCCAAATTGGTTTGTATAATATTGGGTATTTCGTATATTTTATTGTCACGGATAACGTTCCTTACGGCGTGGTTGCTGAACATAATTTCATATGCCGGTACGCGGCCGCCCCCTATTTTTGGCAACAAGCGGAGCGAAACGGCGCCTACAAGCACACTGGCCAATTGGCCGCGGATTTGCTGCTGCTGGGTAGGCGGGAAAACATCGACAATACGGTCTATGCTTTGGGCCGCGTCGTTCGTGTGCAAGGTGGCAAACACGAGGTGTCCGGTTTCGGCTATGGTTAAGGCGGCGGACATTGACTCAGCGTCGCGCATTTCACCTACGAGGACTACATTTATGTCTTCGCGCAAAGCGGCTTTAAGGGCGCCTTCAAAAGTCGGCGTGTCAATATATAGTTCCCTTTGGCTAATAATGGACTGGCTGGGGCTGAAAACAAATTCTATTGGGTCTTCAATAGTCAAAATATGTTCGTCACGGGTATTGTTAATCTCATTTATAAGCGCGGCTAATGCCGTGGATTTTCCATGTCCCGTGGGTCCGCACACCAGCACAAACCCCTGGCGTTTCTCTATAAACTTCCGGAGTGTTGCCGGCAAGCCTAGTTCTTCTATGGTCTTTATATGGTTGGGTACCAACCGCATAGCCACCCCCAACACGCCTTTTTGGCGAAATGCGTTAACGCGAAAGCGCACGTTGTCCTTGAAAGCATAAGAAAAGTCAATGTTCATTTGCTGTTTGAACATTTCTTTTTGGGAGGGTTGTAAAATAACGTCCAGCAAGTCGCTAATCCCGTCATTGGACAGGACTTGGTAGTTGTCCAAGCGTATAAGCTTGCTGTCTACGCGAATAATGGGAGGCTCACCCACTTGCAAGTGCAAATCGGAAGCGTCGCGCTCAAGGACGACAGAAAGGAGTTTATTGAGTTCTAGTTCGCTGGCTTTATACATATGAAGTTTGCTTTGTCCATGACCTCACGATTCGCACCAATACCACGAGTCTGCAAAATTACTTTCGTGATATTCGTTTTTATTCGTGGATCCGTGGAATAATTAAATCCTTAAACCAAAATGTTTTCTGTAATAATAACTAAGTCGCGGGGCGTGGTCAGGGTACGGTCAACATGGCTGGTAATTCCTGCCCGCATGAGGCGCT
>CAYOXN010000050.1:8055-8413 GCA_964407965.1 uncultured Candidatus Saccharibacteria bacterium | reverse complement strand
ATACTCCTTATAATAGTTTTGTCGTACACGTTCGGTTACCAGGTGGGCAAGAAGGGTTTTGTTTTTAAGCCTAAAGATTTTAAAGTCGTAAACCAGGCCAACCAGCCCAAAGAGGTTAATTACCAACTATTGTGGGATGCCATAAATGTCATTAACAATAAGTACATTGAACGCCCGGTTGACCAGCAAAAAATACTCTATGGGGCTATTCGGGGCGCAGTGCAAGCCACAGGCGACCCGTATACGGATTTTTTTGAACCCAAGCAGGCGGAGAATTTTAAGTCTGACTTGGAAGGCGAGTTTTCGGGCATAGGCGCGGAAATTTCCAAAAAGAACGGAGTAATAGTTATAGTGGCGC
>CAYOXN010000050.1:2371-8045 GCA_964407965.1 uncultured Candidatus Saccharibacteria bacterium | reverse complement strand
GTTGGCAGATACGCCGGCGGAAAAAGCTGGGCTCTTGCCCCAGGACATTATTGCCGAAGTAAACGGCAAAAGCACCCAAGACTGGTCGGTTGAACAAGCTATAAACGAAATACGCGGTCCAAAAGGTACGCAAGTCAAGCTGACCATTGTGCGTGCCGGCAAAGACGCTCCCATAAACCTCACTATAACCCGCGACACCATAGAAGTTAAAAGTGTTAAGTGGCAGGTAAAAGAAGTAAGCGGCAAGAAGGTTATGGTTATTTCCGTAAGCAAGTTCGGCGCAGACACCAAAAAGCTTTTCGACCAAGCGCTGAATGAGTCTTTAACCAAATCTGTCCAGGGCATTGTGGTGGATTTGCGCAACAACCCCGGAGGTTACCTTAACACTGCGGTAGACCTTGCTTCCAACTGGGTAGAAAACGGCAAATTGGTTGTTAAAGAAAAGCGGGCGGACGGCGAAAGCGACTATAACGCTTCGGGTAATAGCCGCATGGCAAGCATAAAAACCGTTATCCTCATAAACGGCGGCAGCGCTTCGGCGTCTGAAATATTTTCGGGGGCACTCCATGACTACAAGCTCGCGACGCTCGTGGGCGAAAAGTCTTTTGGCAAAGGCAGCGTGCAGGAACTGGTAGACTTAACCGACGGCAGTTCCGTAAAAGTTACCATAGCCAAATGGATAACCCCTGGAGGCAAAAACTTAAACAAAGACGGTTTGGTCCCTGACATAGAGGTAAAACTGACCGAAGAGGACTTTGCCTCTGGCAAGGACCCCCAAATGGACAGGGCGTTGGAAGAAGTTGTAAGATAATTGACCTAATTACTAATTAACCTAATTGACCTAAAAACTTCAGCATCATGATTTTGAGTTTAGGCATTAGTGAATTAGCTATTATTTAGGGCAATTAGAAATTAGAATAATTAGACATTTGTATGCCAAGAATAACTGCCCAGGAATTGAGAACTAAATATTTAAAGTTTTTTGAGTCGAAAGGCCATACCATAATTCCTTCGGCTTCTTTGGTGCCGGAAAATGACGCTTCGACCTTGTTTACCACGGCTGGTATGCATCCGCTGGTGCCGTATTTGCTTGGCCAGCAGCATCCTGGCGGTACCCGGTTGGCCAATGTCCAAAAATGCGTGAGGACAGGGGACATAGACGACGTGGGCGACCCAACCCATTTGACGTTTTTTGAAATGCTCGGCAATTGGAGCCTTGGGGATTACTTTAAAAAAGAAGCCATAACCTGGAGCTTTGAGTTTTTAACTTCGCCGGAATATTTGGGCATACCTAAAGAGCGGTTGGCGGTCTCGGTTTTTGCAGGTGACAGCGATGCGCCGCGCGACGAAGAAGCCGCCCAAGTCTGGAATAACTTGGGCATACCCCAAGAGCGCATTGCCTATTTACCCAAAGAAAACAATTGGTGGATAGCGGGCAATACCGGTCCCTGCGGGCCCGATACCGAAATGTTTTATTGGATAGACGACGGGACGCCGGCCCCGGCAAATTTCCAGGAAACCGAAAGCGACAAGCGCTGGGTGGAAATTTGGAACGACGTGTTCATGCAGTTTGAAAAACAGGCAGACGGAAAATTAATTCCGCTGGCTAAACAGAACGTCGATACCGGCATGGGTTTGGACCGCGTTTTGGCGGTCTTGAACGGCCATACCAACGTGTACGATACGGAAATTTTTAAGCCCATGTGGGAAGTTTTGGCTTTGTCCCAAGAAATTTTGAGCAATGAGGAAATTCGCAAGGCCCGAATAATTTTGGACCACATACGCGCCGCGGTATTTATTACCGGCGACGGCGTAGAACCTTCCAACAAAGACCGCGGTTATGTATTGCGCAGGCTCATACGGCGCGCATTGGTTATGGGCAGGCTGCTGAACTTACAAGGCAAATGGCTCAACGCGCTTATTGGCAAAGTTATTGCGGGATATGCGGAAGCGTATCCGGATTTGGTGGAAAAATCCGAGGCCATATTTGCGGTTTTGGAAAAAGAGCAGGGCAAATTTGAGGTAACCTTGGAGAAGGGGTTGAAGGAATTTGAAAAAGTTATCAAGTTATCAAGTTCCTCAAGTAATCAAGTCAACGGCAAAAATGCCTTCGATTTGTATCAGACGTATGGTTTTCCTTGGGAATTAACGAAAGAGCTTGCCGAGTCTATGGGCCAAAAAATAGACAAGGCCCAGTTTGAAGCGGAATTCAAAAAACACCAAGACCTTTCCCGCACAGCCAGTGCCGGGCAGTTTAAAGGCGGGCTGGCTAGCCATTCGGAAAAAATTGTCAGGCTGCATACCGCAACACATTTAATGAATGCCGCTTTGCGTAAGGTGCTAGGCCAAGATGTCTGGCAAAAGGGCAGTAACATAACCGAAGAACGGACCCGATTTGATTTTACGTTTGACCGTAAAATGACACCGGAAGAAATTGCCGAAGTGGAAAAAATGGTAAACGGCTGGGTAGAACGGGATTTGACCATGAAAAAGGAAATAATGCCTTTGGATGAAGCCCGCAAACTTAATGCCATTGGCGTATTTGGCGAAAAATATCCCGACACAGTATCTGTATATACCGTCTACGACCCGCAATCAGGCGAGGTGGTGTCGCGTGAATTTTGCGGCGGCCCCCATGTGGAGCATACGGGCGTAATTGGTAAATTTAAAATAACCAAAGAAGAAGCATCAAGCGCGGGAGTTCGGAGAATAAAAGCGACGGTGGAGTAATGAGCGTTTAGCGGTTAGTAAGTAGCGTTTAGGGAGTAAACCAAAACATGGTTTAAAGCAGCAGTTATTCTCCTCCTTGCATAGGAGGAGTTAGAGGAGGTTAGGGTGGTAGCGTATATTTTTAATCGTGACGATAATAAAGACATTCGTCGCAAACTTAGAAAAAACGAACCTGCTACGGAGAGGCTATTATGGTCGCACCTTAGAAATAGGCAATTACTAGGTTTAAAGTTTAGAAGGCAATACGGTGTAGGAAATTATGTTATAGATTTTTATTGTACTGAAACAAAACTGGGAATAGAAATAGATGGTAATAGTCATTTTGAAAACAGTGTAGTTATAGTAAAGGACAAGCTCAGGCAGGAATTTATAGAAAGTTTAGGAATTACTGTATATAGATTTACAAACCGGGAAGTTATGGAAAATGTTGAGGGGGTTTTGGAGGTTATAAGTAAATTTGTGCGGGAACATAACCTCACCTAACCTCTCCTTTGCAAGGAGAGGAATTATACCCTCGATTTATTTGTTTTAAGCTACAAGCTAACAGCTAACCATATGAAAATCGAATATTTTAATACCCCTAAACCTGAAATTTTAAATCCGTCCATTTTACCTGCGGCGGCGGCGTTTTTGTCGCATGTGCCGGATTTTAAATTCTTGGAAGATTCGGCCAAGAAGTATGCGAAGTATAAAAATATAATTATTCTCGGCCACGGTGGCAGCATTACCAGCATATACGGGTTTTACAATGCCCTAAAATACCAGGCAAAGAAACATTTGGAATTTTTAAGTACCGTAGATCCGGACGCCATAGCTGCCATTAAACAAACCTATAACCCACAAGAAACGCTTGTTTTGGTAATTTCGAAGTCCGGCGATACCGTTACGCTTTTGGAAATGTTCTCGCAGTTTTTGGAGTATCCCATGTTAGTTGTTACCGGCGCCAATTCTTCGCTTAGGGCCATGGCAGAAAAATTGCAGTTACCAGTAGCGGACCATCCGCCCATTGGCGGCAGATATGTTGGCTTGACCGAAGTTGCGTTACTGCCCGCCAGTTTGGCCGGGCTCCAAGCGGAAGAAATGTATGACGGGGCGGCTGCAATGTATGCCCAATACGAAAAAGGTAATGCCGCATGGCAAATGGCAAGCGTGATGTGGCAGCTTGAACAACAGGGTTATGTAGATGTGTTCATGCCCTTTTATTCCCATAACCTATTCCCCATGTCCGCCCTTATAGTCCAGCTTTGCCATGAAAGTTTTGGCAAAGAGGGGAGGGGACAGACTTATTTTGCCCATGAGGCTCCCGAAAGCCAACACCATACCAACCAGCGATTTTTTGGCGGCCCCAAAAATATTTGCGGTATTTTTACTACGGTAGAAAATTTCCAAAACAATACCGTGGTGGAATATCCGGAGAACGTACAAGAAGTTTGGATAAAATCTATACAGCTTAAAGATATAAATAGCATACCTTTAGCCAAAGCAATAAACTTTGAAGCGCATGGTTCAATGGAAGATGCCCGCATACACGGCATTCCGCTCGTCCATATTTCGCTGGATTCCGTTTCGCCGGAAGAGGTGGGTGCCTTAACTGCGTTTTGGCAAATGTATGCCGTATACGCATCAGCGCTTAGGAACGTTGATCCCTTTAACCAGCCCCAGGTAGAAAACAGTAAAGCCATTTCTTTCCATAAACGCCTCCAGTTTAAGGGAGTTTTATAATTTTTGCTTGCTAAGGCGCAAAAAAAAGCCTAAACTGTGGGTAGAAGTTATATGCCCCAACTGCCTAGCATTTACATAAATTTGGAAGACGACGTTAACCGAATTGTCACCCGGCTCAAACGAGAAAAAGCCAGCCAGGTTGTTTTGGTCTGTCCCAAAAAATGTTTACTGTTTGCCGACTCCATAAATTTGAGGCTATTGAAAAAGCAAGTTGACCTGCTCAAGAAAGACGTGTCTATTTTGACTATGGACGAAAAAGGCCAGCTCTATGCTAAAGAAGCTGGTTTTGGTTTGAAATTCTTGCCAAAGAGCCATGCTCCGGGTGCGCTTTCAGACGTTAAGGTTGCTATAAGGCCGCCACAATTCCAGACTAAGCCCGTAGAACCGGTAGCTAAGCCCGCCAAGCACGCGGCACCAATACACAAACCGGCAGCCGTGCTAAAAAAAGCGCCGAAAGTGACCGACAAAACTTCTTTGCCAGCCGCTGTGCATATGCCGGTGCAGGAAGAGGAATTTATAGATTGGCCGCAGACCGATGTGCCTGCCCATACCGCCGAACACCAGGAACAAAAAAAGGAAAAACCCCTAAAGGCAAAAAAGCATACTATGCACAAGTGGTTAGCCGCTTTGGTGGCCTGTTCGTTGGTTGTAATATTGGCCGTCGTATTTGTGGTCTTGCCCCATGCCCAAGTAATTATCCATGCCAAGAGCGAAGTGGTAACCAGGGACTGGCCTGAAATTTTGGTTTCTACAAAAGTAGCCGAACCCGAAAACAACGACCGTATGGCATTGCCGGGAACCAAGCTTGTGGAAACGCTGGAAGCCACCCAAAAATTCCAGAGCCAGGGGAAAAAAGAAGTGGGGAATAAGGCTTACGGCCGGGTTGTCATTTATAACTTCACCAATGCCCCATTAAACCTGAAATCAAATACCACCCAGCTTATAATTGGCAACAAAACGTACCAGCTTACGGAAGATGCCATGGGCATTAAACCCACGAAGTATAAAAATGAGGCAGCCAAAGAAATAGACCAGGCAAGCCTTAGCCCTGCCGTAGAAATAGTAGCTTCGGCAGGCGGGGAAAGTTTTAATGTGCCTGCCGGTACCCGCATGGAAATAACCAACCAGGTGTTTGGCAGTAAGCCCCAGTTCCTGTACGCAAAAACAGACAGCGCCATAACCGGCGGCACGTCGCGGTATTTGTCCGTGGTTTCCGAACAAG
>CAYOXN010000050.1:0-2361 GCA_964407965.1 uncultured Candidatus Saccharibacteria bacterium | reverse complement strand
GCAAAGCGCGCAAAATGCGTTGGCCGAAAAATTGTTGAATGACTATAGGGAAAAGGTAAAAGCCCAAGACTTAGTTATCCTGGACAAAGCTTTTATATTGGAACCGGTGAGTTTTACGGCCGACAAACCTGTGGGCAGCGAAAGCCCAACTTTTGAAGCGGTACTAAAAACAAAAATTACCGCTATTGCCTTTAAGAACACGGACGTGAAAGAAATTATTAAAGGCAGGATAATGCGGACTTTGGCATCTAATAAGACTTTGGATTTTACGGACAATAACCAGTTGTCGGTAAAATTGAAGTCTGTGGATTTTGTGAATGAACAAGCTGTCATAACTGCCCATTTCGAGGGCAAAGCCATTTACAATGTGGAGATTGACGGGTTGGCCAACGACTTAAAAGGTAAGTCAAAGACCGAAGTAAACGAGTTGCTGGGGTCTAGGCCAGAAATACAGAGCATAGATATAGTTTTAGTACCCACATGGCAGAATAATTTCCCTTGGTTCTCCCAAAAAATCCAAATTAGCAAAGAAAAATAGGGGAAAAGCGTTTAAAAAATATATGGGTAAGTGAAAGATATTGGCTTAAATAAGCCAATATAAGTTTTTGTATTTAAAGTTGACAATATATTTATTTGTGTTAAAATATAGCAGTATTAAGTAATTTCTACTCAATTCATTTTGTCTGACCGCACGCAAGACTTTGGGAAGTCTGGTAAAAATAAAGATGTTATAGAACTCGAGGGTAAAGTCATTGAGAATTTACCCAGTGCTATTTTTCGTGTCCAATTAGACTCAGGACAGGTTGTCTTGGGTTATTTGGCTGGCAAAATGAAGATAAATATGATCAGGATCCTGCCGGGCGACCGGGTGCTAATAGAAATGACCCCTTACGATTTAAGCAAAGGCAGGATAACCCGCCGCTTACGCTAACCCTTATGGGTTAGGGCAAGCTTTTAACCTTACAACGCATTTCTAATCAGTTAACGCTAAGCGGAGACTTTATGAAAGTACGAGCTTCAGTCAAACCCATGTGCAAAAAGTGCAAAGTGGTCAAACGTTTTGGCCGCATTTACATAATTTGCGAAAACCCCAAGCACAAACAAAGGCAAGGGTAAACTAATCCTTAATCATTTAACTTTCATCTTTTACCATACTGCTTTTTCGGCCGTTAAGGATAAAGGATCAAAGATTAAAGATATTGAACATTATGGCACGTATTGCAGGTATAAACATTCCAAACGAAAAACGCATCGAAGCGGCTTTGCCGTATATTTATGGCATTGGCTTGTCCCTTTCCAAAAAAATTCTGAGCGATGTGCACATTAGCCCAGACAAGCGCACGAAAGACTTGACCGAAGAAGAGCTTAACCGCATTCGCGAGTACATAGAAAAGAATTACAAAGTGGAAGGCGAATTGCGCCAGCAAATAGTCTTGAACATAAAGCAGCTAAAGGAAATGGGCGCTTACCGCGGCGTACGCCACATTCGCGGACTTCCCGTACGCGGCCAGAGGACCAAAACCAATTCCCGTACCCGCCGTGGAAATGTACGTAAGACGGCCGGCAGCGGACGTAAGACTTCTGCGGAAAAGACCTAAAACAGCACCGCAAGGCTGAAAACCATTTAACCCATTTATTTATGAATGAAGAAGTAACGACAACCCAACAAGCGGCTGTGGAAACGGCACCCGCACCTGAGCCGGATTCTGGTGATGTTGCGGCTAAAATTAAGTCCAAGAAAAAGAAGTCTAAAGCCAAAGTTACCAAAGGTAAAATTTACATAAATTCTACCTACAACAACACTATTGTTTCGGTAACTGACTTGGCCGGTAACGTCGTCTTGTGGAGCTCCGCCGGAAAAATTGGCTTTAAGGGTTCCAAAAAATCCACCCCTTACGCCGGACAGAAAACTATGGAAGATGCGCTTACCCGGCTTAAAGAACGTGGCCTTACCGAAGTGGACGTGTTTATTAAAGGCATAGGCAGCGGCCGTGAATCTGCCGTCCGTGCCCTCCAGGGCAGCGGCTTGAATGTAATATCCATTAAGGATCAAACTCCCATACCGCACGGCGGAGTCCGTCCTAAGAAACCCCGCCGCGTATAGTGGCACAAAGTAAAAGTTTAAAAGCACCGAGGGTAGCCCCCGCTTGATAGCTTTCTACTTGATAACTTTATAACTATTTTTATGAGATATACTGGACCAAAATCTAAAAAAGCCCGCCGACTTGGCATGGCGTTTACGACCAAAGACGCCAAAGTGCTCCAAAAGCGCAGTTATGCCCCTGGCCAACACGGCCAAAGCCGCGGACGCCTTTCGGAATATGGCATGCAGCTCCGCGAAAAACAGAAAGCCAAAGTTAA
>CAYOXN010000049.1:4273-8560 GCA_964407965.1 uncultured Candidatus Saccharibacteria bacterium | reverse complement strand
GTTCCAGCGGGTTTTTAAGGGTTCAATGTCGTTTTGCCTATACGCATCCCACTGGTTTTTTAGGTTTTGCACCGAATTGTCACCCCACAAGTTGTAGTATGCTGAAATGCCGATAAAGTCCAAACTGTCCCAAAAGGCTATGGCATTTTTTTCGTCCACAAACCCGCTCGGCCCCCAGTTAGCGCTATACGTGAGTTTGCCCCCATAAATTTTTCGGATATCAGAAATTAATGTCTTCCAATATTGGGTATTGCTTGCGTTGGCCTGGCTAGAAGCCATGCTAATAAGTTCTGTCCCCAAACATAACGTACTTACGCCTTCTTGGGCAGCCAGGGTGGCATAGGTTTTCAGGAGCGTGCCATAGTTGGCAAACCACCCTGCCCTATCGGACGGGTTAATGTACGCCCGCCATTCCCCGGTATAGCTTTGCAGGTGGAATTTGAGTATTACCTCCATGCCCTGGGAGCGGATGTACCGGATGGCAGAGGTTAATGCGGCGTCGGTAGGCGTATTCCAGCCTTTTTGGATGTCAGTGGTATAGAGGTTAGATTGGTATAAAGGCACAATGAGCGTAACGGTATTTACACCTGTTGCCGCGGCGTTTTGTACTGACTGCTGGAAACTTTGGGAGGCAAAGTCAGTGTTTGACTGGGGGTTAATGCTAATGCCCTGGTACCAATCCGCTACCGCCGCATGTCCAATTGGGTGCAATTGGAAAAATCCGGCGAGCAAGGCAAAAATAAAGAAATATATTTTAGTTCGTATGGTCCTCATAGGTATTCGTCTTATTTTAAGAGGCGCGAAAGAGTGCTCTTTCGCGCCTCTTAAACCCGTTAACGTTCAACCGATGTACTGCGGTCCCCGCGCACCGCGTGCAATATCCATATCAACAATACGCTGCCCAATATTGCAACCAGAAAACTTGAGAGGTTAAAGCCGGTAATGCCGCGGCCGCCAATAAGCGAGAAAATCCACCCGCCGAGAACCGCACCCAATATACCGACAATAATATCCCCCACTATACTGCGGTCACTGCCGGTAATAAGGGAAGCGATCCAGCCAGCAATACCGCCTAAGACTATCCAAAATATTACTGTTTCCATAAAATTTTGAAGAGGTTAATTATATTCCCATAAAGGGGTTTTCGACCTTGCTTTCGCTTGCTATGACGTGAGAGACCAGGCGCGCTTAAACTTAAAAAGCCTCCCCGGGGGAAGCTGGAGGTTATTGGCCTTGTCCAAGCAAAATTCGCGCTATTTTAAATAACGGTTTTTGTTGGCTACATGCTCTTCAAAGGTCCGGCTATAAACTGCTTGTCCGGTTGTTTGGTCGTGGAGAAAATAAAAATATTTTGAAGCGGTGGGTTGGCTAGCAGCTTCCAACGACATGAGGGAAGGGCTGCCTATGGGACCGGGAGGCAAGCCTTTATATTTGTAGGTATTGTATGGGGAATTTACTTGGGTGTCTTCGAGGGTCGGTGAGGGCAAGTTTTTCCCTGTGACATAATTTACCGTAGCGTCGCTTTGCAAGGCCATGCCAATTTCGAGGCGGTTATAAAATATTCCGGCAACAATTTTCCGTTCCGCCAGAAGCGATTGTTTTTGTTCGGGCGTTACAGCATTGCGCCCGGTTTCTTTTTCCAAAATTGATGCCAGGGTAACCAGTTCATGGAAAGTCATTCCCCTTTGGCGCGCAGCCAATTCCATTTCCGGGGTGCATTTTTTAGAAAAATTTCCCAAGAGTTTGCCCAGGACTTCTTGGGCTATAAGGGCGGGCTCTGGCTTAACCGGTTCGTTGGCATAGTCAAATATCCTATAAGTGTCAGGAAACATATAGCCTTCCAAAGAGGCGGACGCAGGTTTTTGGTTCACGCATTCATATTTCGTAGTGTCCATGGTTTCGGCAACCTGTAAGAATACCGCGCTGTCCACTATGCGTTCTTTTTGCAAGTAATCGGCTATGTCCTTGAGTCGCCAGCCTTCGCGTATGGTTATGGTGCGTTCCGGTTTTGGCAAGGTTTTTGACCGCTCTTGTTCCTGCCGCTTGTGGGCTTGGAATTGGCCAACAAACCGGTAACCTATGCTGCCTAAGGCAATTACAGCAATGAGCAAGGCCACGTACGGCCACAAGCGCTTCTGGGGTGTTGGCGTTTGGTTGGGAAATTCAGTGAGTTGCATATCGGTATGGTAGCATAAATTTTTGAAACAAAAAACCGTCCCGAGGCTATCGGGACGGTTATCAAAAAATTTACATTTTCCGAGTCAAATCTTCTTCTATGTTTTCCAATACCTTGCGGGCATGGTCTTTCCCGCCCAGGCCAAATGCTATGCCTCCGGCAATGGCGAGCATGGCGACAATGGCGCGGAACAAGTCTTGGAGGAAAGAGGTTGCAATGCGCAGTTGGGCTAAAGCCGCTATGACCGAAAAGATAACTATGGCCCAGCGGGTAATGGCCCCCAAAGCCGAGGCCGTGCGCAAGCCGCTGGCGCGGACTACGCTGGAAACCAATCCCGAAAAGAAATCGGCTGCCAACATACCCAGCAAAAGGATGGCCATAGCCATTACCACATTACCGGCGTAGCTTAAGACATCGGTATAAAGGAAATTGCTAATTTGTTTTAAACCGAGTATTTCTGCCGCGGCAAAAAAACTGCCGAGGAAGAAAAACCATTTTACCAGCCAGCCTCCGAATTTAGAGAGGCTGAGGTCGCGCCCTACCCGGGATGAGAGGGTTTTCATGCCCAAACTATCCGCGAGTTGGTCTATGCGGATCATTTCAAGTAATTTTTGAACGGCTTTGCTTAGAAAAATTCCAATGAGCCAGCCAATTATAACTACAATAATGGCGGCTACCAAATTTGGTACATAGCCTATGGTTTTGCGGTACAATTCTTGCAAGGCAGTAAGTACGGTCATTTGGTAAGTTGTGTTGTCCATTGTTTTTTGACTCCTTTCTTAATAAATATGTAACCGGACAGGAAACCGGACCGACCTGCCTTAAGGCTCCCAGTTTCGTGGCGGCTTGCTTCGCGTTGCGAAGGCTTGTAAACGTTAGCCAATAAATACTACGACGTTCATTCACCCATAACATGTATATGGACTTGGCGGTTGCGGCCGCCGTCAAATTCCACAAAAAAAATGCTCTGCTTTTCGCCCAACACTAATTCCCCTTGGTTGACAATCAGGGATTCGGAAGAACCGAGCATAAAAGCTTTAACGTGGGCGTGGCCGTTGCTGCGTTCGTTCGGGGCAATGTTTTGCCGTATTTCAAACAAGTCGTGGCTGTAGCTAATGTCCACCGGCACGGTTCGGTACAGGGTTTTCATAAAGTCTTGCATGAGCAGGGGTTCGTTGTGGTTAAGGCGGATAGAGGCTGTGGTGTGCGGCGAAAAAACCACGCATATGCCTTGGCTTATGCCCGATTCTTTGACTGCGTTTTTGACCTGTTCCGTGAGGTCTATAAGTTCAAATTGTTTTTTTGTTTCAAGCACGAGGTGCTTGAGATGGGTTTTCATAAAGGATTGGTAAGGTGTACGCAATCTTTTAGGTACATTTATAGTATACCACGTTTTTAAGGGCTTAGGTGGGTTTAGGCTGTGTAAAGTGCGGGTTTTGGCTTTCTTTTGAGGAATTAAGTTCTTGGGTAAAATCTAGCAACGTTGTTTTGGTGAGATGGTTATGGATGGGAAGGGTAAAAATAAACGTGGAGCCTTTTCCTTCCCCTTGGCTTTCGGCCCAAATTTTACCTTTATGCTGTTCAATAATAACTTTGGCTACGTACAAGCCCAAGCCCAAACCAGCGGATTGTTTTATGGATTCTTTGCCACGGGTAAACTTTTCAAAAATTTCATCAAAGTGCCCGGCCGGTATGCCCTTGCCGGTATCGGTAACCTGGAACTGGATAGCAGCGTTGGTGCGGAAAATGCTTACCGAGACCATACCGGATTTGGTATACTTGAGCGCGTTGTCTATGAGGTTGTTCATGACTTGCCTCAATTTTTCCTTGTCCGCCATAATTTTTGGCAGCGGGCTTTGCGGGGCTTTATAGGTCAATTCCAGCTTCTTTTCCAGCGACATGGGAATAAGCTGTTCGTAAGCGGCCCGCGCCAGGGCTTCCACGTCCGTTTCCTCAAACATAAATTCCATTTTACCGCGTTCTATGCGCGAGACATTTAACATGTCTTCTATGAGCGAAATAAGGTGGTTGTTCGTGTCGAAAGCTTTTTTTACCGGGCTTTTAGTTTCGGCGGTAAGCTCGCCATAGTCCCCTGCCAATACGGCTGCCAA
>CAYOXN010000049.1:0-4263 GCA_964407965.1 uncultured Candidatus Saccharibacteria bacterium | reverse complement strand
CCGGCGGCGTCCGCAACTGGTGGCTGGCAATAGAAATAAACTCCGCCCTCGCCTGGTCCAGTGTCTTGAGTTTTTCATTGGCTCCCGAAAGCTGGGTACTGAGGATTTCCAACTGATGGCGTTGGTTAACCTCTTTTAAGACTCCCCTCACCAGCAAAATGCCCACCCCTAGAGACGAGGCAAACAGGATCGAGTTTATTAACCACTGGCCAGGCGTGTTTGAGTTGAGCAGTTGGACGGCAACCAGGAGGTTAATGATTACCACCATAATCTCCGCCGCAATGGCTTTGACATCCATGAGCTGGTGCCGGATCATGGCGTAAGAAGTAAAAAACACAAATGGCAACGTATATAAATGGCCAAATCTCACTGTACTCGTGCGGCCAAATATGACGAAATTTAAAAAGCTGAAAACGACGACCAAGAGAATGGTCATAAACAAGCCTAAGCCCAAGTATTGGATTTGGGTTTTTTGGATTTTTACCGCGTTGCGATATTTTTTTACTAAGGCGTAAAAACCAGCACCTATGCAAAAAATAATATACAAGCCAAACAAAGGCATGCCCGGACCTATGGCCGGTGAAAGGCCGTCGGGGCCTTGGTTGATATGCGTAAAAATATATGGCGTAAGCGTTAGGAGCGCAACGCCAATAGCCAGGAAGAGTATGGTTTTAACCAA
The DNA here is from genome assembly GCA_964407965.1 of uncultured Candidatus Saccharibacteria bacterium. Taxonomy (GTDB): domain Bacteria; phylum Patescibacteriota; class Doudnabacteria; order UBA920; family UBA920; genus CAZPRQ01. The sequence goes on along the minus strand of CAYOXN010000049.1, from coordinate 3,584 downwards.
GGTCCGCGAAAACTTGAATAAGTCTTCATGGAAACTGTTTATGAATAAAAAGAACGTGAGTGCGTGGAAGGCAGCAAAAAATAAGGTGAACCGTACGCTTATGAGAAACGAAGATACCGGTGCGTGGAAATTTATATAGTTGGCACACACCCAAAAAAATTGCGCCAATACAAAATAACAAAATATAAGGCGGGATTTGTCTTTCGGAGCATAGCGAAAAACGGCATAGAGCAAACCAAAGTTTGCAGCCAAGGCAAAGAGGAGGAGCGGTAACTCAATTTGGTATAAAAACATTTACAAGCGGATTAGTTTTGGTTTTTTCCCTTTGTGGGCTATTAACATTTTTGTACCGCTGGGTGCGGCTGGGACAGTATCTTGTACTACTATAACCGGTTTGGTTTCTGGGCCAAGCGAATCATGCAGTTTGCGGAACTCCGTATTTGCTGCTAAAAGCCGTTCAAATACGGTCGCTTCAATAAGGGGCATTAGGTTTTTATTATACTTTGCGGTGGGAGTTAATTCAAATACCAGTTTTTCTTTTTGGGAACCAGGGTCTGTTATGCTATAAGCCTTGTAGTCGCCTGCCAGCATGTGGCGTATCCGTTCATCTTGCAAGGCCATTTCTATATGCTCAGGGTAAACATTGAGGGCATAATACGTTACCGCTACGTCTGTCCTGCCAGTCTTAATTACTATGGGCAATGAGGAAGTTTTTACCATGGTTAGCAAGGCTCTTGGCGCTCCCGCGTTTTCCAGCACCGGGTACAGTTGGTTGGGGGTATATATGAATCCTTTGTCATGTATATTGTAGCGGATGAGCGGTATGCCCGCAGGCGCGCTTAACAAAAGTTCTTCGCCATGCTTTTCAATATACACCGTACGCGGGTCGTAAGAAAAAAAAGCAGGTTGTTTGCTGTGCGTACCAGGTACTAACAGGTCCGTGAGGCTGGGATGCCCTAAAACAAACTTTCTGAGCGTTATGCTCATTGGCGTCTCATAAGCAATGGGTCCCGCGTCGGCCGATCCATATAAGCTTAAGACATGCTCAGGTTTGCCGTTTGGTATGGCAGCGCAAAGGCTTTCCCTCCAGTCTTCATTAAAACTGTCACCTGCCGTGAGGACCCTGAGTTTCAGGGGCAGGGTAATTTTTTGCCTGAGTGCTTCGTGTATGATATCGGCTACCAAGCTTGGGTATCCGGCCAGGACAACCTGGCCATACTCCGGAGCTAAATTTTTTAGTATATGCAAGGTATCGGTTATATCTATACTGGGGGTCGTAACGGTAATATTCCAGCCTTGCTCCTGGAGCAGGCGGGCGCAGGCTGCGGTAAAACCGCCTGCCACCCATACGCCCATGGAAAAAGCGACAATAATAAGCGTTGGCTGTTTTGGGTTTAGGGAAAAACAAGATTGGAATATGGTAGCGTGCAGTTTGGCTCCCAAGAGTTCTTGCCCCTTATTACGGTACCAGAATGTAGGTTCGCCTGTTGACCCCGAGCTACAATAGGCGTTTTGCGGCAGTGGTTGCTTGCCAAAAAAATCCTTTAGCCCATAAGCCTTTATGTAATTCTGTTTTTCCATTATGGGCAATGTACCAAAATTTTGTTGTGTAATTTTAACTTTCCGCCAGCCGTTATGACGCAAGAATTTTTGGTAAGCGGGTATTTGTTTTTTTGCTGAATTGGCGAGTGCAATAATTTGCGATGGAATGGGCATACTAAGCTTTGAATTGCTTTTTAAAAAGTACACGTTGCCGGGCTGTGAGCGCATAACCGTCTTTTAATGCGTGTTCCAAAGAAATGACATAGCGTCCCGACGGCAAATGGTGCCTGCTGGCTATTTTCCTGAGGGCAAAACCTATGGCAGCGCCTGCAACGTTAGCAGTAGTTCCCAGTTGGGGCACGGCGGGAATTTCTTTCCCTATAGCCATAAGGGACAGCTTCATTTTAGGGGTGAGGAATTTTGGGCTTACTATTTTGGTAGCTAACGAAAGCCATTGCTGGTAAGTATAGCCCTGGGTATTTATATTTTCTATATTGGGGATAAGGCCGTGGAAAATTTTCCTCTTTGGTTCCAGGTCGAACCGCTCAACGTCCAAGACAACGGTATCGCCGTTGTCGGTTGCCATGAGCACGGGAATCCTGTTTTTTTTGGCGAGACGTCGGGCATAGATTTTCATTTCTATGCTGTCCATTTCATCTATAAAAACATCTAACCGTGGCTTGCCGAGGAGAAAGCGTTTAATGTTTTGGACGTTTAGGCCTTCCGGAAATACTTGGATATCGGCAAATGGGTCAAGGAGCCAAACTTTCTTTGCCGCTATGTCGCACTTGGGTTGCCCTATGTCCAAGAGGCTGGCATGGAGGCGGTTAAGGTTTGTTATTTCCAGGGTATCAAAATCGGCAATTTTTAGTTTTTGAGGGCCGCCGCTTATGACTAAAGCAGAAAGGATGGCTGAACCCACCGACAATCCAGCTATGCCCACACACAGCTGCCGGTACGCTTTTTGTTCTTGGGGAGCAATAAGGTTGCGGTTGCGCGCGGTGCGCAATGCAAAATAATGTTCCTCAGGCACCGTTGTTACCAAGGTGCTTGAATCAGGATAATAAATCCAAAGTTTTTTTATACGGGAGTGCTTAAGCCATTTGGCAAAAAGTTGGTCTGCTTCCCCACCCCACCCTTTTATATGCGGGTGGTGAATAAAAAACAATTCCTGTAAAGCTCCGGAATACGCGTCAATATGACGTTTTGGGCGGACTGACGTGGGTTTGGTCGTATAAATACGGGGCTTCATAAGTTAGGATAATTTTAAAATTTCAGCGAGGCGATTCATTTCTTCACTCAAGGGGCGGTCATTCATAACAGGCGGGACATGGGCGCGTATGGTTTTAAAGAGTGTTTTTGTCGCCTTGGAGAGTTTGGGGGAAATGCTTAAAATATCTGTCGCTTGGGCTAAACACACCGCTTCAATACTTAATACCACAAAAGCATTGGTTAAGACCTTGTATGCCAGGAGGGCGCCATCGGTACCCATGCTCACTACATCTTGGTTATCGCCGTTCGTGGAAATGGAATGGAGGTGATGCGGGTATGCAAGGGACTGGCTAAGGGCGGTGGTTGACGTTGCGACAAATTGTAAACCTTGCAAAGACAAGGTCAGGCCAGGTGTGTGGAGGTTTAAGAATGGCGGGAGATCTTTTTGGATATTGGGGTTTAAAAAGAAATTTATGCGCCGTTCCGAAAGCATGGTAAGTTTGACGATAGCCGCTTTTAAGGAATCTATGGCCGCAGAAATATAATCGCCGTGGAAATTACCCCCATGGACAAAAGATTTGTTTTTTAAGTCGAGCAACGGGTTGTCAGTTGCCGAATTCATTTCTGTTTCAACTATCCGTTTGGCAGAAGCGAGTGTTTCTTGTATGGGTCCTAAAATTTGGCTCGTACAGCGGAGAGAATACACTTCCTGAATGGCATGGTCAAGGGCTTGGACATGGTCATGTAAGCGCATATCCTTTAAGCTGCTAGCCCGGTCTTTTAAGCGTCGCGAAGTGGCTAGTATATCCCTCATGGCTTTGCACACCGCA
>CAYOXN010000048.1:0-8735 GCA_964407965.1 uncultured Candidatus Saccharibacteria bacterium | reverse complement strand
GAAACGGCAACAACTACCGCCAGTACAACGCCTGACCTATTAGGTCCGGAACAAATAACCACTTCCACACAAGACTCGCTTATACCTCAAAATAGCGCTACTACAACAGAAAGTTTACCAGAAATTTCACCTGAAAATATTGTGTCAAAAGTTTGGAATGCCTTAACCCATGTTTTCCTTTCCACTTTGAGATTTATAGTAAATAGTTTTGGTATAAAAACCGCCCAAGCTGCGGCCACTGAGCTTTATTTGACTTCGTATTACAATGACGCGAACCTTGTTTCCTACTACCGTATGGAAAGCACGAGTGACAGTAAAGGCTCGAATACATTAACCGCCGTGGGTACACCTACCTCGGTTTCAGCAAAGTTTAACAATGGTTACTCCTATGACGGTTCGGCTTACCACCATACGAACAGTAATATGGGCATTAACGGAGGAGTGATAACCATAACGGGCTGGGTTAAATTAAACTCCAGGCCGGGATCTGGGTCTACTTGGTACATGGCATCGCAGTTTAACAGTTCTTCAAAAGTTGAATATGATTTTTGGTTTACCAATACGGCTGGTACATACACGGTTTCGGTTAATAGGGGAAAATCTGGAGTTTCGGACAATCCGGTTTCAACTACTTTTGACTTAGGCACTACCACTTACCATTTCTTAGCCTTAACCTATGACGGTACATATTTGCGAGGCTATTTAGACGGTGAAAGTTTTGGCAGCCTTTCGACCAGCGGTAGCGGTAGTGGCGGTACGGTAAATGACTTCGTCTTGGGCGCGGCATATAACGGAACTTCCAAGGCGGATGCCGTCTGGGACGATGTAGCAGTGTTTAATAGGGCACTCTCTTCTGGGGAAATAGCCCAGTTATACGGTATAACCGCTACTACCCGGGCTATACAAGATTTATCTTTTACCTACGACGGCAATGGTAATATTACCCAGCTCGCTGAATCTGCTTCTACCAGTTTAGAGCGCATACTCACATATGGTTATGACGACTTAAACCGGTTGACTTCCGCCAGCACTACGCGGGCAACCACTACCCCTTACCGCTATACCTACACATACGATGCATTAGGCAATATCCTTACCCGTAACGAAAACGGCACTACCACCACATACACCTATGCTACAGGTACGGCAGCCTACCTAAACCCCCATGCGGTAGCTACGACTACTGCAGGTAGTAGTTTAGCTTACACGTATGACAATAATGGAAACCTCCTTACCGTAAGAATTGGCACCAGTACCCCCACAGCCTCCTATACCTGGGACTATAGCAATAGGCTTACGCAAGCCGTGGGTAATAATGCAACCAGTACTTATAGCTATGATCCCTGGGGACAGAGAGTTAAACAAACCGTAAGTACGTCGTCTTCGGTTACTACTTACTACCCAAGCAGAAACTACAACATAACCGGCAGTGTGCCTTCTAAGCACATATACCTGCCTAGCGGAGAACTTATAGCTACAGTCACCGGTACTGGAGCGAGTTCTACCGTGGCATATATTCATACCGACCATTTAGGCGGGACTAACGTAGCTACTGATGACAGTGGCAACGTTGTTGAGCTAACCGATTATTACCCCTATGGAAGCACGAGAATAGATGAACAAACTGGCTTAAACAGCCAAAGAAAGTATATTGGGGAAGTATATGACCCAAACACCGGCCTTAACTATTTAAACGCTAGGTATTATAATGGGAGTACGGGGAAGTTTACTTCCCAGGATCCAGAATTCTGGAATACTCCCAAAGAGTACATCGTAGATCCACAACAATGGAATAGTTATAGCTATGCGAGGAATAACCCTTTAATTTACAAGGATTCTGATGGAAAGTGGGTTTCGTTAGTTTTTGCAGTCATTGGAATAGGACAAAGTGCTGTAGCTAACATAATAGCTATAAAAGAAAATACCGAAGCAATATATTGCTGGTATGCATGTAATAATGAGCAGTATGAAGTGGAAAGACAGGAAGCGTTAGAAACGAGTGATGCTGCAGCTGAATCGGATATAGTTGCTGCAGGATCGGCTTCCATTTGGGTTCTTACTGAAACTCAAAATACTACCAATACTCAATCGTCGAAGCAAAATACAAATCTAAAAGTTTTGCGACAAAAGGCTGTTAGAGAGGCCTGGAAACAGGAACAGGAGTTAGTCAAAAGTGGAAAGAGGGGTACTGTAGATTGGACTGAAGCTGAGAAAAAAGAGCTTATAGAAAAGGGAAAGGTGAGTGGCTATGAAGGCCATCATATAAATAATGTAAATGATAATCCTGAACTCGCAGGAGATCCAAATAATATAAAATTTGTTAAAGGGCGTGATGCTCACCTAGAAGAGCATGGTGGAAATTTTAGTAACTCTACCAGTGGATCATTAATTAAAAGAAAGTAAAACTACTTATGAATGAATTGGAAAAAATATTACAAATAGTCTATAAGGCAAAAAGTTTTGGTTATACAAAATTAATGAATGGGACTGAATTAGTTGGCAACCTACCCCAAATAGGGCCTGATGCTGTTTTTCATGAGTTGTTTCCACCTTTAAGCCCTGAGGAAATAAATGATTTAGAGACAAAACTTAATTTTAAATTTCCCCCAGAACTAAAAAAGTTTTATTTATATTTTAATGGGATGAATCTATTCTCTGATACCATATACATGTATGGAAAGAGAAGAAACTATATAAGAAAAGGGGATGAATCTAGACAGCCATATGACATATTAACTCAAAATATTGATTCTAGGTTAGAAGACATGACAATAACGGAACTTGTTATCGGGGGATATGGTCAAGACGGTTCTAAGTTAGTTATTGATGTTGAGAAGGGTGGTCAGAGAGTTTTTAGGAGACTTAGAGATTCTGGTAAAATAATCGAAGAATGGCCAGGATTATTTGTAATGTTAGATAGTGAGGTTGAGAGAATTTTTATGTTATTTGATGACAAGGGAAATAAAAAATGATTCTTGCCATTATGCATGAGAGCAAAAAATTACTTTTAACAGTTTGAACATAGGTTTAGGTAAATTTAAAACCCCCTCGTGGAGCGAGGGGGTTTTTGGGAGTTAAGTAAGTTTTTAGTATTTTTCTGTACCACACATAGAATTCGGGTACAGGGCACAGCCTTGTACCAGTCGTCGGACTCCGGTACAGGACGCGGCCTATTAAACTATATTAATTTTACCGCTTCCCACCCTGTACCACTCTTAGAATTCGGGTACAGGGCGCGGCCTTGTACCAGTCGTGGGACTCCGGTACAGGGCGCGGCCATACATTAACTATATCAATTTCAACACTTTCCACCATGAACCACTCGATGACTCGGGTATCATGGCGCGGCCTATTAAACTATATTAATTTTACCGCTGCCCACCAATCGTTAATATAGTCGGGGCGTTTGTTCATGTGTTTTAGGTAGTAGGCGTGTTCCCAGACGTCGAGGCCGAGGAGGGGCTGGAGGCCTTGCATAATGGGGGCGTCTTGGTTGGGCAAGTTTTTTATTTCTAACTTTGAAGTTTGGTTATTGCGCACCAGCCACGTCCAGCCGCTGCCAAAAAGTTTGGTGGCTGAGTCGGTAAACTGTTTTTTAAACTCGTCTACCGAACCAAACGCACCGGCAATTTCTTTGCTCAGCAGTTCGTCTTTGGCGTTTTTTGGGTCCAGGTATTTCCAAAACAGGCTATGGTTAAAATGGCCGCCGCCATGGTTCCGTATAGCCATTCGCGTGGCGTCATCTACCTCTAGCTTTTCCAAGTCCATAAGCAGTTCTTCCACGGGCCGACCTTGCAGGTCCGGGTATTTTTCGAGTGCCGCGTTAAGTTTGTCTACATACGTCTGGTGGTGCTTGGAATAATGGATTTCCATGGTTTTGGCATCTATATAGGGTTCCAAAGCGGAGTAGTCGTAGGGAAGCGGGGGGAGGGTGTGTATCATATGTGTCCGATCCTAATAATCCGAATGTTAAAATCCGAATGACCCGAATGGGCTGCGGTTATATTTGGAGTATTGGGATTATATGGTTATTAATAATGACGAATAAACTAAGATTATCATGTCTTTGACAGGTTGGGCAAATTTTGGTACTATTAAAACGCTGAAATAAAGCTAATTTCCGCACTGAAAGCTTGATGAATGGCTTATGATAGAGCAATTTCTTATTTTTCCTACATATAGTTCCCTTGTTAATACTACATATTCAGTACTAGCAATTCGGAGTCTGGAAAGTGTGCCCAAACGTACCTAGTTTGGGTGTTTTGCTCGTGTCATAAAACCAGTAGCGAATCTTACCAAAGATAGCCATTAAGCCTTACCGTGCGGGTGTAAGGTATTTTATGATTTTTGTTTATATTATAGGCGGCATGGCCATAGGGTTTTTTGTAGGCTATGTTATCCGCCAAAGCATGGCAACCAAGAAAATTGGCACTGCCGAAGCCAGGGCCGAGAAAATTTTAGACGAAGCCAAGGCCAAAGAGAAAGAAATAATGCTCGAAGCCAAGTCCCGCTCTTTGGAAATAATAGAGCAGGCCAAAAAGCAGGAGCAGGAATTCCGCGCGCAAATTGTGCGTTTTGAAGAACGCATAGACAGGAAAGAAAAAGAACTGGACGTAAAATCGGCCCAGTTGGAAAAGCATAAGCTGGACATGGAAGCCAAAAAGGAAGAAATCCACAAAGTCCAGGAAGAAATAAAGGAAATGCGGACCAAGCAAGTCCAGAACTTGGAAAAAATTGCCGGCATGACCCGCGAAGAAGCGGCCAAGGTGCTGCTCGACAACGCGGAAAAAACCGTAAAGGAAGAAATGCTCCAACTCCATAAGAAGTTGGTTGCCCAGGCGCATGAAAACGCCGAACGCGACGCGCGGACTATTGTGGCGCAAGCCATAGAACGCGTAGCCAGCGACGTGACCAGCGAAACCACCACGACCACGGTGCAAATCCCGAACGAAGAAATGAAAGGCCGCATTATAGGCAAGGAAGGCCGCAATATTCGCGCGTTTGAACAAATGATGGGCGTGGAAATACTTATAGACGACTCGCCGGACACGGTGGTTATTTCGGGTTTTAACTCCATTCGCCGCCATATTGCCAAATTAACCTTGGAAAAATTGCTGGCCGACGGTCGTATCCACCCCGCCCGCATAGAAGAAGCGTACGAAAAGAGCAAAGCGGAAATAAACGAGCAAATAAAGCAAGCCGGCGAACAGGCCGTATACGAATTGGGTATTACCTCGTTCCCGCCCAAGCTGGTGCATTTAATTGGCCGCTTGTTGTTTAGGACATCGTACGGGCAAAATATTTTGCGCCACTCCATTGAAATGGCAAAATTGGCCGCGCTTATTGCCGAGGAATTGAACGCCGACGTGCAAATTGCCAAGCAAGGCGCGCTGCTCCACGACATAGGCAAGGCCCTAGACCAGGACCTGGAAGGTACCCACGTGGAAATTGGCCGCAAAATTGCCGAGAAGTTTAGCTTGGACAAGCGCGTAGTGGAAGCCATAACTTCCCACCATGCCGACACCGACGTTTCCGGCAAAAGCGAGGCTGCAACGAGCGTGGAAGCCATAATAGTAGACGCGTGCGACAACATTTCCGGAGCCCGTCCGGGTGCCCGCAAGGACAGTTTGGAAAACTACATAAAGCGTTTAACCGACTTGGAAAACATAGCCAACAGCTACGAAGGCGTGGAAAAAACCTACGCCATACAAGGCGGCCGTGAAATTCGCGTGTTCGTTAAGCCGGAACGGCTGGACGACTTGGGCTGCCAAAAGTTGGCGCGTGAAATAGCCAACCGCTTGGAAAACGAACTTAAATTCCCGGGTGAAATAAAAGTACACGTAATTAGGGAAACCAGGGTAATAGAATATGCGAGATAAGTACAATCCCGAAAATGTAGAAAAAGTTTTTCGACAGGATTGGGTTGCCGGTCATGAATACGACTTGGGCCTTTTAAAAGAGAGGGTGGTGCCTGTATTGGACAAGCTGAGGGAAGAAAATAAGCTTGGTCACGTAATTGCAGATATTGGCAGTGGAAGGTTTGGGGTTTCCAGCTTAATGGATTATCCTGAAACTAAGATTATTCGCGTAGACATAGCGGCTATAAATATGGAAGATGGGAATATGAGGCAGTTTATAGCCGATTTGAGAAATATAGAAAAACCAAGCTTTGCCGAAAAAAGAGAACTGGCAAATACGCGCAAATGGCTGAGGGACCACGATATTCCAGTAAAAAATGAGCCGGTTGTAGACACGGCAATTCTGACCGCGGTATTAAATTATGTGCCTTACAAGAAGGTTGTTCCAGAGATATTAAAGTACATAAAAGTTGGAGGGAGGTTAATAATTTTTAATGCGCCAGACAGGGGCGCCTATACGCACTCCCAGGTTTTTTCTCCGGAACGTGCTACTAACAATATTCAAATTGTCTCCCTCCTGGAAAAAGAATTGAAAATGGATGTGGAAACGGAATCTTTTGGAGGTAACAGCGTGGCAGAATTAGAAGAGCTTCCCCGTAAGGAAAAAATAAAACATACCATAGAAAAAGGTTATATGCTTTTAGTGGCCCGGAAAACAAAGGAAGACTGATTTTGGTGAAATAAGATTTGCATAATTAGGGAAACCAGGGTAATAGAATACGCTAGATAAGTATTTAGAATCAAGAATCAAGAAGCAAGAATATAATCTAATTTTAGAAAGTACTGCATATATTCTCAAGAAATTGTTGGTAGTGTGTTTTATTCATAATTCTTAATTCTAGATTCATAATTCTATTTTTGCATGGCAAAAATATTGTTCATAGGTGATGTGGTAGGGAAAGGCGGGCGCAGGGTTTTGCGCCAGGTCTTGCCCCAGTGGCGGGAAGAACATAAGCCCGACGCGGTTATAGTAAATGTGGAAAACATGGCCCACGGCAAAGGGGTGACGCTGTCCACCATGAAAGAAATAGAGGACTTGGGCATAGACGTATATACCGGCGGCAACCATATATTCAGCAAGCATGACTTGGCCGAAGGCGTGTTTGAAAAATACCCGAACCTCATTCGCCCGGCAAATTTTGTTGGCCAGTACCCTGGCCATGGCTATTACCGTTTTTCCAAGGCAGGCCAGCAGTATTTGGTTTTGAACTTAAATGCCCAAGTGTTTATGGAAACCCAGTTTGAAAGCCAAATTTCAAACCCTTTTGCCATGCTCGACGACCTGGTGCGCGAACAATCCCAAAAAGGTGATATAATAGTGGTAGATTTCCATAGCGAGGCCAGCAGCGAAAAAATAGCCTTTGGCTGGCATGCTGACGGCAAAGTAACGGCAGTACTTGGCACTCATACCCATGTGCCCACGGCCGATGGCCGCATACTCCCGCAAGGCACGGCATATATTTCCGACGTAGGCATGACCGGCGCGCGCGACGGCATTATAGGCGTAGTCCGCGACAATGCCATGAAAAAGTTTTTTGACCCGAGCATAAAATTTAAAAACGAACCGGAAGAAGAAGGGGTTATGCAAATAAACGGGGTAATTTTGGAAACTGACGAAAACGGGAAAGCAAAAAGCATAAAAGGACTGCATGGGGAAATTAATTAAAATTGACCATAATTAAATAAAATTAATTAAAATTTACTGCAGTTAAATTATGTTCAATTTTATTTAATTTTACTTATTTTTATTTAATATTTTTTATGTCAAAGTTTATAAACCCCTCTTTAGTCATAGCACAAACGGGTTTGGTGAAAGGCAATGTGGTGGCCGACTTGGGTTGTGGCAGCGGATTTTACGTTTTGCCTGCCGCCCAAATGGTGGGGGCCGAAGGCCAGGTTATTGGCGTAGACGTCCAGCCGGCAAAGCTGGAAGCTACCAGTTCCATAGCCAAACAAATGGGCTATAAAAATGTCAAAATAGTCCATGCGGACTTAACCAAGCCGCTGCTTGACCTTGCCGAACATTCTTGCGACCTGGTAGTCATTGGCAATATTCTCCACGAAATACCTTCACCCGACCAATTGCTGGCCAACGCGTACCGCTTGCTGAAAGCTGACGGGAAAATTTTGGTGGTAGAATGGAAAAAAGAAGCCACGCCTTTTGGCCCGGCCATAGAGAGGCGCATAAGCCAACAGCAGCTCGAAGTCATGCTCATGCGGGCGGGCTTGAGGAAAGAAAAAGACTTGGAGGCAGACGGGTACCATTACGCAGTATTGTTTAAGAAGTAGGCGGGAGAAAGAAAGATTATGAATTTTCAAGCACTTTTTACCAAAACATTTTTATTGGACATTGGTTTTCCGGCGGTGAGGAATTTTGACAAGGTGGTAATGGTGGTCAGCCTTGGCGCCATACTTATAGCCTTGGTCCTGTGGCTGGCAGCTAAATTTTCCGCCACCCCCATAGACGCCAAATACCGGAGTAAAATTTCCAATCCCTTCTGGTACATGGGCATTGCCGGCGTATTGTGGTATGGGCTTCGGTACCAACAGGTCAGGCTTTTAAGCGCCCGCATTATAATAATGCTCATAGCCATAAGCGCCCTGGCGTGGCTGGTTAGCGTACTTATAAAAACCTTCAAACACTATTCAACCGAAAAAACCGACTGGGAAAAACAGCAGCTAAAGGCGAAGTATCTGCCGAAATAGGTTTAAGATTTAAGTTTTAAGAATCAAGTTGGGCTGCAAGCCTTGATCCTAAACCCTTAACACCAATTTCTAATTCCTAATATCTAATTTCTAATCAAAACCCAATGACTA
>CAYOXN010000047.1:8536-9089 GCA_964407965.1 uncultured Candidatus Saccharibacteria bacterium | reverse complement strand
CGTTGCAACAAAGATGACCATTGCGCTGCGCAATGGTCATCTTTGTTTACTATACCACTTATAGACGATCGTCTCTAAGTGGTATAGAGTTATTTAATTGTATTAAATTGATATTATTTGTACGATCAAGTGCTGGAAAAGAACACTTACACGCACTAAAAAACTCATATTCCCGCATACCATAAAAAGCACGGCCGTGCTTTTTGTAGGATGAGTAGTTTTAATATTAAAGCCGCCCTATAAGGGCGGCTGTTTAAAGGATGAAGGATACTACTGGTCCACTGTCCTTCGGTTATTTGGATCGTACTGGACGTTGCTGGGTATGCCGGTATTGCCTGAAGTATTGGTTGAGGAATTGCCAGGTGTACCGCTGGTTAGGGTGTTAACCACCACGTTTACTATTACATACGCAAGTATTACCAGCACCAAGCCAATAACCGCGTTTGTCAGCGCCTTCTGGCCTTTTTCTGCCTGCTCGTCATTTCCCCCAGCAGTCATATACCAGAACCCGCCTAGAATAATAAAAATAATGGCAATGATACCGCTAAGGTAT
>CAYOXN010000047.1:0-8526 GCA_964407965.1 uncultured Candidatus Saccharibacteria bacterium | reverse complement strand
ATAATAAATATTTTATAACAGCAGTAACCAATTCGCTCAAAGTTTTGGTGCCAGCTAGCCCACCGCCCGAACTTACCGGCACACAGGTTGGGCCAACCCTGGTAAACTGCGGCGGACAAGGTTCGGGGGTGTTATTTTGCTGATCCCTTACCGATGGCGGGGAGTCGGGTATATTATTATTTTGCGATGCTTGGGGCGTCTGCAAACCCAGTTTGCTTAAAGTTTCTGTACCGGCAATGCCGTCTATTTTGCTCAACTTATTTGCCGCTTGGTATGAAATAACCCCATCATAGGTATCCTGACCGAATTCCCCGTCTATGGCACCCCAATAAAATTGCTCCGCTTTTAACTTTTCCTGCAATTCACATACACGTTGGCATTTGGCGCCGCGGGCTAAAGCTTGGTTGTCCGCACATTGCACGGGCGTACCGGTATAGGGGCAAGCAGCTAAGACATGGTTGGCTAATGCAAAACCGGCAAAGACCAAACCCACAAACACTGCCAATAAAAATTTTTGTTTTAGTGTCCGCATGCCTGCAAAAGGTTATCGAATCAAGAGCGTATTTATTACCACGGTCACAATTACATAGGCTAACGCAATAATAACTAAACCTATAACAGCGTTTATTAAAGTCTTTTTGCCGGCTTCGGCCACTTCGTCGTTGCCGTTAGAGGTTATGTAGCGGTAGCCGCCAATTATTATAAACAGTATGGCTATGAGGCCTACGAACGAAAGTACCAAGCGGATAACTTCGGCAATAAGGCGGTCCAATGTTGTGGCACTGTTTAATGGCCCGAACCCGAACAACGAACGTATGCCGCTGCTATTAATGCCCGATTGGATAGGGCTTTGCGCTAAGGCTATTACCGGCAAAGCAAAAACTAAGGCTATGCCCAAAAATGTCAAAACTTTAGAGAGTTTGTTCATAAATTTTTTTAATAAGATCCCAAAACCCAAAATTTTAGGTTCTCGGATCTGGCCCCGCCGGAGCGGGACCAAAAAAGTTATCGTCCAGATACGAAGTTTATGACCACGCGTACTATTACGTACGAAAGGGCAATGATGACCAAGCCGATGATGGCGTTGATGACCGTGTTCTTGCCTTTTTCCGCGGTTTCTTCGTTGCCAGCGGAGGTAATGTACCAGAAGCCGCCAATAATAAGGAAGAGCAAAGCAATAAGCGCGGTGATGCTCAAAATAATATTAATGACGAACTGGATTAAGTCCGGCAGGGAACGGGTTGTGCTGTCGCACTTAAGTCCTTGCGGACAACCCGGATCTACCAATTGGGCATGGACCGAGACGAACGGAAGCAGTAGCATGGCCACCATAACCAACACCTGGGCTACTTTAAGGAAATCTATCTTTTTTATAATTTGTTTCAAGCTGTTCACCCCCTTTCAGGGTAATTGAAGTTTTACTTCAAAGGTTAACAAATATATTTTACCATATCTTGGCTATTTTGGCATATCGAATATGACAACAATCCACAGAACCGGAAATGATGACCGTCTTCAGGGACTCACCTTTAAAAAGGCTACCTTTAATAACTTTATATAACCTTTTCTGAAATATTATCCCTGAAGACGGTCATCGCACTACTTTGGATTATTTTTGATTTATAACAAACCCGCAAATTTTTACAAAGATACCCTCGAGTATAGGGTCCCCTTCTTGCATTTCTATATATGCCTGACGCTGGGTTTTTCCAAGAGTAAGGGTCTGGTTGGTAACGCTGTCGGTTACAGTAATATTTTGGCCTGAAGTGCTAGGAGCGTCGCACATATACTTTACATCATCTGGACTGGCACTTATTTTAACAACCATCTCGTCATTCACCATATCTATGGTAAAGCTAGACCTTGCTGCTGCTGCCAATGCTTCATCATCAGTATACCGAGCAGAGGTACCTGCCGAGCCCGCCTCCTGTATGGTTATAGTTTCGTTTGCGATATTCATGCCACAAAGTTTAACCGTAATGTTCCTGTTGCCCGCACTGCCCGTGACTTTAGTGCTTACGGTAGATGCCAAACTCGTTGGATTTACGCTCATGGTATCTTGCACAGCGGCCTGGCCGGAAATTTCCAAAGACAAGGTTGGGTTGCTGCCGCATTGGGCATTTAAATTATTCCGTAAAGCCGTCATTTCCGAAGCCCCCAATTGGGCTAAAAAAGTTACAGACACCGTATCGCCCACCCGGGCGGAAGAAGGCAGCGAACTTAAAAATTTGCCATACTCCGAATTAATTTGGGTATTTCCACCGCTACCGTTGCCTCCCCCGGTCCCGTTTGAACCGGTATTGGTTGTGTTGTTACTGCCGCCGGTATTTGTAAAATCGGAATTCAATGTATTTATGACTATTCTCACTATGGCGCCGGCCATAATAATTATTACCAGCCCAATAATGGAATTTACCAATATTTTTTTGCCCTTTTCCGCCTGTTCTTCGTTGCCTCCGGAAGTTAGCAGGTTAAAACCGCCAATTATTATAAACACCACAGCAACCCCACCGGCAAACATGAGCAACAGGTTGGTAAACCAGGCCAAAAGCTGGCCCACCGAACAGAATCTCGGTGTCCCGGTAATTAAGCTACCGCCCGATCCGTCGTTCAGCCTAATATTGAACAATTGGGCAAACTTAGAGCACCGTTCCGTAGTTGTCTGCGCCTGTGCGTTTAGTGGCGCAACAAACGAAAGTAATAATATAATGGAAAAACTCCAGACTATTATTTTTTTAGAAATGGCGTGCATAATTTATTTGGTATTTAAAAATTGGGCAGCACCGGGATCAGGTTTACACTGATCGGTGTCATATATCCGCAAATAATTAAGCGGGTCTTTGAGGTCTATTTTACACCGGGACATTAAAATAAGGTTCATAGCTGTGTTAACAAACAAGTAGGCCATAAGGACAAAGACAAAGCCCACTACAGCGGAAGTTAAGTGGGATTTTTTAGTAGTTATGGCTTCTTCGTTGCCCTGAGAAACAACCATGCCAAAACTGGCAAATATTATTTGGTATACGGCGTAAGCTCCAGCCATGGCAATAAGGAAGTTAGTCACGCGGGCCACAGCTACAAAAAAGTCGGTTATGGTGCAAGGACTTTCGCCGTCACCACCACACGGGACAAGACCCGCGGCGTGCACTTGGACAAGCGGAAAAACAAGCAGACCAAGAATAACTAAAATTAAAATTATTTTTTGTTTCTTCATGGAATTTCTTTTCTATAGTATACCATGTCTTGGGGTAAAATCCAAAAAACGCCCAAGATAACGGCATTGGGAGCGTTTTGCGAGACCCTTCGACTGCGCTCAGGGTACCCTCCAATCTGATTCAGGGTACCCTGAGAGCCAAGTCGAATGAATATTGTCTTAAGTCGTACGTGGTACGAATCGTAAACCGTAAAACGGTTACCGTTACGCGCTGCGCTGCCGAAAAACGCTAGACGCTTTTCCTTAAACAAAAAACACTAAACCTCCAAGTAAAGTTTAGTGTTCTTTTAACTAACTACAAAACCTAAAACCTCGTCAGTGTCCCCGCTTGCTGGGCCGCTTGGCCTATGGCTTGGCTGGTGGTAAACCCTTTTAAGATAATATTGTCTATAGTTTGCCCGAATATGGCATCCATTTTTGCCTGGTCCGGACGGTAAAAGGCTTTGGCAGTCAGGTTGGCACTGGCAAACACGCCTATGTCCGGGTCTTGGGTTTGGAGCTCTATTAAGTCTTTACGCGAAGAAGGGTACTTTGTGTGCGCATAGTAGGCATCGAGCGCTTCCTTACTGGAAATGAACTTTAAGAAGTCCCACGCTGCGGCTTGGTTTTTGCTTTGTTTGCTTACTGCTTCCCCCCAATAATTGGCAAAATTTACGGCAGGGTCATCCAGGTTAGGTTGGGGCACGGGAGCCACGTCAAAATTTAGCTGGGGCGCTTTTTGGATAATAGTTGCGCGGGCATAGGAATAATTATACATATATGCCACGCGGCCGTTGGCAAACGCGTCTATGGAATAGTCGCTCCGGTAATTCCAGTTATAATTGCTCTTTAAGGGAGAGGCAAACGAAGTGTAGTAATCAAGCGCGTCTTCGGCCGGGTTTACATAGTTGCCGTTTTTATAAATGCCTTGGTCAAAAGTGGGCTGGGTACCGTCTGCGCTGTAGGGAATTACCCCGCGCTGGAGCATATATAAATACAATATATCCACCGCGCGGTTAATGTTGGAGTTTGTCCCGGCAGCCACCGCACTTCGGCTAAAGTAACCGGTAGTATCTTGCTTTTTAAGCCTCTGCACGTGGCTGGAAAGCTCGCTCCACGTTTTGGGGGGCGTAGCTATCCCCACCGTGCCCATTAAATCTTTGTTGTAATAAAGAGCCAAAGAGTCTACCGTGAGCGGCACCGCGTATATTTTATTGTCACGGGTAAAATCTTGCACGGCTACATCTACAAAAGCATCTTTATACTCCTTAAACGGGAAGGCTTTTGCGTCTGCTGGCACTACTTTGTCCATATATTTGGGCAGCCAAGAATTATGGATGGAAAAAATATCCGGCCCGGTACCGGCAGCCAGTGCATTTAACAAGTCGCTTTCGTAATTTTCAATGTTTTTTTTGGTGTAGACAATTTGGACATTCTTGTTTTTGGCCTGGTACATGTCTATAAGTACCTGCATATTCTCGCTGTCTTCAAATGTTTTCCAAAAAGTCAGCGTAACCGGACCCTGCGGCTTGGCCCCGCCGCCGCCGCAACCCGCTGCCAGCAAGGTGACCATTACCAACAAACTTAAAATTTTAAAACCAGGTATTTTTATTTTTAATTTCATAAATATTTTATTTTACTACCCAAAAAATTAAACTATATTTCAATATCGCCTTAAAGCTTATATGCTTACTAGCTTATTCGCTTATCAGCTTACTTACTTGCCTACCAATTTTTTTAAATACTCCCCGAAGTCATTTTTTAAATCTTCGTGCTTTAAGCCATACTCGACGACTGTCTTTAAATATTCCAGCTTATTGCCGCAGTCGCGGAATATCCCGTTTTCTATTTCTTTGGCATAACATGGCTTGCCCCGCTCCAATAAAACATTAATAGCGTCTATATATACCAATTCCCTGGGGGTATTGTCCTGCTCCAAACGCTTCATGGCTTCTTCTATGGCATTAAACATTTCCGGCTCATACACCGACCCGCCAATAAGCGCGTAATCGGAATTTATCCTGCCCACTCCCGGCTTTTCTATTATTTCATCCATTTTTAGCAGGCCCTTGGAAACTTCTTGGCCGGCCGCATAACCATAACGCTTAAAGTCTTCGGGTTTGTTCATGCGTATGCTCGCCACCACAGCCGAGGCATCGGACTCCTGGAAAGCCTTAATGAGCTGCTGGCTGCGGGTAGGCTCCGAGTCCACAAATTCGTCGCCCCACAAAACCAAGAACGGTTCGTCCCCCACTATGTCCCGGGCATTCCAAATTGGCGTGGCGTTACCCAATGGCCCGCGCTGGCGGACATAGTAAAAATTGGCCATATCGGCAATGCGGCGGATTTCTTCGAGCTCCTGGTACTTGCCCGACTCTTCCAAACGCTTTTCCAATTCAAAGGGATAATCGAAATGGTCTTCTATAGTGCGCTTAGACCAACCCGTGACAATAATAATGTCTTCTATCCCTGCACTCACGGCGTCTTCAACCACATATTGGATAATGGGCTTGTCTACCACCGGCAGCATTTCTTTGGGCTGGGCTTTGGTGGCTGGCAAAAACCTGGTGCCGTATCCGGCTGCGGGAATAATGGCTTTCCTGACTTTTTTCTTCATGTACGTATCTATTTACTGTTATCGGTTCCCTTATAGTATAATACCCCTCACCTTTTCTTCCAAGTGCTTCTATTTTATATGGGATTAATTAAAACCTTTATCAATAGCATAAATTATTTTCCAATTTTAGGTCAATTAGAAATTAGGTTAATGAGGCCAATTGCTACTCCGTCTTTGGCCTATACTGTATGGCCTCGCTGACATGCGCGTGCTGGATATGTTCGGAGCCCGCCAAGTCGGCAATGGTGCGGGCGACTTTCAAAATGCGGTGGAGGCTGCGGCCGGAAAAATTATAGCGCTTCATGGCCAGTTTAATAAGCTCTTCTTCGGGCTTGCCCAACTGACAATATAGACGGATGTCGTTTATGTCCATTTCACTGTTTGTTTTGCTGGTGCCAAAACGCTGCGCTTGGATTCCCCTGGCCCGCTGGACCCTTGCTTTAATATGTTCCGAACTTTCCCCCTGGCTTACGTCCGACATTTTTTCGTACGGCAGCCGCGGTACCTCCACATGCAAGTCTATGCGGTCGAGCAAAGGCCCGGATACTTTTTTTTGGTATTTAAAAATTTGTCCGGGCGTGCATTGGCATTGTTTAGTGGGGTCACCGTAATACCCGCAGGGGCAGGGGTTTTGGGCAGCCACCAGCGTGAACTTTGCCGGAAACGTAAAACTGCCCGAAGCCCTCGAAACAGTAACCACCCCGTCTTCCAACGGTTGCCTAAGAGCTTCCAAAACATTCCTCGGAAATTCGGGAAATTCATCCAAAAACAAAATACCCCTATGCGACAAAGTAATTTCCCCTGGCTTGGGGCTGGCCCCTCCACCCACCAACGCAACATTCGAAGTGGTATGGTGCGGACTGCGTACCGGCCTGGACTGGACCATGCTGCCTTTTAACTTTCCGGCTATGCTGTAAATTTTAGTCAGCTCCAAGGCTTCTTCCAGGGACAACTCCGGCAGTATGCCTGCAAGCGCACGCGCCAACAAAGTTTTGCCGCTTCCCGGAGGCCCCGAAAGCAAAACGTTATGTGAACCGCTCGCCGCTATTTCCAATGCCCGTTTAGCCAACTCCTGGCCAGCCACGTCTTTCATGTCTATGAGCGTCTTTTTTACCGCAGATTTATTTTCTAACCCTTCGGGTAGCCGGGCCGACAGCGGCAACATGCCAAGCAAATGCTTGAGCAATGCGGAAAGCGTGGGTACCGCAAATACGTGGATACCCGTAACCAGCGACGCTTCCTCTGCGTTGTCCTCGGGCACATATAACTCCCGAATGCCGGACTGTTTGGCTTTCATGGCTACGGCAAGCACGCCCGGTACAGCCCTAAGCCGGCCATCGAGCGAAAGTTCGCCTAAAAACATTTTATTACCCGCATCAAAAGCCAATTGTTCCGA
Source organism: uncultured Candidatus Saccharibacteria bacterium (assembly GCA_964407965.1). GTDB lineage: Bacteria > Patescibacteriota > Doudnabacteria > UBA920 > UBA920 > CAZPRQ01. The sequence continues at coordinate 1,320 of CAYOXN010000047.1, read as the reverse complement.
AGCTATAAGTATGGCTAGGGCTATGGGCAAGTCAAAATGGGTACCCAGTTTCGGCACATCGGCCGGCGCCAAGTTTACGGAAACACGGGTTGGCGGATAAGTGCATTCCGAATTTTTTATTGCCGTCTTTACGCGTTCGCGGCTTTCTTGGACGGCCGTATCGGGCAACCCGACAACCACCGTAGCCGGCAAGCCGTTCGAAACATCCGCCTCAACTTCTATTATTTCCGCATCAAGGCCTATGACGGCAGCGGAGAGTACTTTAGAAATCATATGGTTATTTTTTAGGGTTAGGGGTGTGGCTCACCCAAAGCAAGATAAACATGCCCATGAGTATATACCCATCGGCCAAATTAAAAATGCCGGTACTGAGTCGGATATAATCCCTCACCGAACCAAGCAGCAGGCGTTCGCCAATATTGGAAACAGCGCCCGCAACTATAAGCGCCCAAGCAAATCGGGACAGGCGCGTTAAGGCACCCCACTGGAATTTCAAGTACGCCGCTATGGCTGCAAGTACAAAAAAATAAATGCCATACATGAAGACCACGGGCACCGGCAAACTAAATGCAAAGCGGTCGTTAAAAAAATGGGCCAGGCCAAACCAGCCAGCGTGCTGGGGGACAGGAATGGAAAAAATTATTTTTTTTATTGCCTGTTCACACGCAACCAAAAGGCACACCCCACAGAACCAAAAAACGAAAGAACCCCTATAAAGGATTCTTCCGTTACCATTACGTATTGGCTGCTTTGTTATATTCTCCCCTGTCTCCATAAAACCCCGGAGAATTTCCCATTGGCCTAATCTTATGGTACTTGCCGCGCACCCCGCACGGGGAAGGCCAATTGAAAAAAATTAAAATTCTACAATGCCTTGTCTGCCCACGGCAAAGCGCGCAAACGCTCTTCGGAAATTTCTTTCCCTTCGGCATCGGTACCGTACGTACCGGATTCTATTTTCCCGAGAGCGGCGTTTATGTTCGCCAAGTCATGTTTAATTCGGGCCATGACATCTTCGTTGGCTATGTCCTGTTCTACCTCATCGGCATTTTCATCTTCGTCGTCACCCATTTCAGTATGGGCACTCATGCCGGCAAGTTCGGCTTCAAGTTCTGACTTAGCCTGGAGTAATTTTGATTTCATTTCTTCTATAAACGCGGGCGTAAGCATATATGTATGGTTAACTATGATACAGGTATTGTATCAAAAAATTGGAAAAGGAACTACTTATGCCCGGCACATGGGCATTAAAAAACTCCCACAAAAGGGGAGAAAAGTAAAAAGCGCCTTCACGGCGCCCAAAACATTTGGTTATATGGC
>CAYOXN010000046.1:0-9127 GCA_964407965.1 uncultured Candidatus Saccharibacteria bacterium | reverse complement strand
CCGAAGCTCTTTCCAAATACCCGCGCGTTTTTTCACCCATTTTTATTAACATGGTTAAAGTGGGGGAGTTGTCCGGCAAGCTAAACGAAAGTTTGGAATATTTGACTATCCAGTTGCACCGGGAAGCCGACTTGCGCAGCAAAACCAAGGGCGCCATGATATACCCCTCGGTTATAGTCAGTACCATGGTAATCATTGGTATATTAATGGCTATTTTCGTATTGCCGAAGTTGACTTCCATATTTAAGGAATTTAACACGGAGTTGCCCGTGTTGACGCGGGCTGTCATAGCCATTGCCGATTTTATGAGCGGCCATGCTGTAGTGGTGTTGGGCGGGTTGGTAGCGGTTGTAACCGGCTTTGTTATGCTGCTGAGGACTTATACCGGGAAAAAATACTTCCATATAATACTGCTGCATTTTTTTACGGTGAATACCATTGTAAAAAAAATAAATTTAGCCAGGTATTCGCGCGTGTTAAGTTCGTTGCTGAAAAGCGGCGTGCCAATAATAGAGGCCTTACAGGTGGCGAGCGATTCCATGACCAATATTCCTTACCATGAATTGACCGCACAAGCCGCAATAGACGTAAAATTGGGGAAAACTTTGACGGAAAGCTTAGGCAAAGACACAAATTTATTCCCTATTATTGTGGTGCAAATGTTGCAAGTGGGCGAGGAAAGCGGCACGGTGGAAACCATGCTTGAACAACTGGCCGTGCACTATGAAGAAGAAGTGGATACAACTATGCGTAACCTTTCTTCTATTATTGAGCCTTTGCTGTTATTATTTATAGGTGGAGTAGTCGCCGTGTTAGCCTTGGCGCTTATAGGCCCAATTTATAACATAAGCCAGAGTATAAGTTAGGGGGAAAGTGGATAAGCGAAGTCATTTTATCATCTTATCATTTTAACATTTTAACAATATAACAATTGCAGGATTAGAATATAGAATCAAAGAAAATATAACTTGGCTGGCAATTACATAACCATAAAATAAAAAAACTTAAAATTACTCTGTGTTTAATTTTTTTTCCAAATCACAAACCGCTTTTGGGCTCGATGTCAGCGGGACATCGCTGAAGGCCATGCAGTTGTCTAAAAAGGACAACGGTTTTACCATGGAAGCTTTTACCGAAATTCAACTGACCAAGGGCGTAATGACCGGTGACGTTATAAGCGACCCCAAAGCCTTGTCTTCGCTGATTAAGGATGCGTTAATAAAACCAAAGTTCGGGAATTTTACCACCGACGCGGTTGTGGCCAGCTTGCCGGAATCTAAGTCGTTTATTCGGGTTATCCAAATACCGCTCATGAGCGAAGCCGAAGCTGAAAATGCCGTCCCGTTTGAGGCCGAAAGCTTTATACCGTTACCGCTTGACCAAGTTTATTTGGATTGGGAGTTTTTGGGTAAAACGGCAGATAAGCTGAATGTGCTGATTATTGCGGCGCCTCGGGAATATGTCGACAACTACGTTTCCATTTTGGAAAATGCCGGATTAAGGCCGGCAGCCTTGGAGGTGGAGTCGCAAAGTTTGCAACGCGCCCTTATAGAACCGGGAAAAACGGGCAGTACGCTCTTGGTAGACTTGGATGCGTTCCGCAGCAGTTTGATAATGATAGAAGACGGTAATTTGCAATTTACGTCTTCTATTCCCGTGGCGGGAAATTCTATTACCGAAGCGGTTGCCAAGGCCTTGGGTATTTCCAGCGTTAAGGCGGAGGCGGTAAAAAATGAAATAGGCATAGCCAATACCGCCGAGTACCCGAACATAAAATCTGCCTTGGTGCCGGTTTTAACCAGCCTTAGCGAGGAAATAAAAAATATTTTAAAGTTTTATACCAGCCATTCGAACCGGCAAGTCAACCAGGTATTGCTCACGGGCGGCAGCGCTAAACTGAAAAATTTGGTGGACTATTTGCGGCCGGAACTTTCCGATACCCCGGGACTTCAGGTCGAATTAGCAAACCCGTATGCGAACATGACGGCACTGGGTGTTTTTCCGCTCGAACAGTTTGACGCATTAAGTTTTACCACAGCCATAGGGCTGGCTATGAGAGGGACCATAGACGAATTGTAAAACGCTATGAAAATTATAAATTTATTGCCAAAACCAAAACAGCAGGAACTGAAATACCAGCGTGTAGCCCGGGCTATGCAAATATTAATTATGCTTTCGGTAGCCAGTTTTGTTTGTGTTTTCCTGGCCCAAGGGGCGAGCAGGATGTATTTGTTGCATGAACAAAGCAATAACCAAAAACGCATAGAGCAGCTTTCTAAAGAAGTGAACCAGGACGAAAACGGCAAGGTTAAAGAACAGATTACCAAAATAAACAACATTTTTTATGATTACCGGAAATTAGCCATGACGGGCAATAAATGGTCACGGGTGTTGCGTTCCCTTGTCCCGCTGGTTCCCGAAGGGGTAAGTATCCGTTCATTAACCGTAGACCCGGCCAAAAAAAGCGTAACCATTAGCGGTTATAGCCCCACCCGCGAACTGGTAATAGAGTTGCATGACCGCATTCAAGCCGACAGCAGCCATTTTATAAACATAGATTACCCGCTCGAAAATGTGGCTAAACCCGAAAATGTAAACTACCATTTCACCTTTGGCATTAAGGAAGGCTTTTTACAATGAACGCCCTAACAGCAAAACAGAAAATTTATGCCTTGGCAGCCCTATGGCTTGCTTTGTGCGCGGGCATGTACTTTTATTTCTTTAACATTCTCGACTCCAAAAACCAGGAGTTGGCGTTTGGCATAGTGGGCCAAAATAAAGAACGCATGATGCTGGAAGCCGAGCAGGAAAGCTTTAAGCAAGCCAAAGCCGACTTGGCCATGCTGGACCAGCAGCCGGTTTCGCCCAATGATTTTTTTAGCCAAGACGTAACGCTGGTAAATGAAATAAAAGCTTTGGAAGCGGCGGCCGAACAATATGGGGTAACGCTTACCATAAACAATTTAAGCGGCACGGTAAAAACCGCAACCAAAGCCAAGACCCTTAACGACATGGTGTATGTTTCGGCTACCCTGAGCATTAAGGGCAGTTTAACGGGCATAGTCCAATATATGGAGTATGTGGAAAACGCCAAATTTATAGCCAATGTTTCCAACATGAACATAACCGCTGCGGACGAAAACAAAACCAGTGCGGCTTTGGATATCCAATTTTATTTAAAGAAATAATGTATGTTTAAAAGAATTGCCATTTACTTCAAAAATGCATTCCATGCCCGCATGGGCTCGGTAAAGACCATGGTCAGTACGGTCATGCTCGCGCTGCTTGGGCTGCTTATCATACTGGAAGTCATAGTGCTCCAGCGAAGCGTATTTATTATACTTTCGGCAAACGACACCCCACCGGACTTTAAACCGACCAAAGGCGTCCGCATAGATTTTGAAGCCTATAAATTCGGCTTAAACCGCATTCAAAATTCCGCAGAGCCTGAGCAACTGCCCGAAATAGAAAAAAACCCTTTCATCCAAGTAAGGGCAAAACAATAGCCAAATAGGGGAGGCGGTTTTTCTATTGATTTTGTTTGAAACTGCATATATAATAGTGGGAGTTTTATGCACCCGTAGCTCATTTGGATAGAGCGCCTGGCTTCGAACCAGGAGGTAGTAGGTTCAAATCCTGCCGGGTGCACCACTACTTCGTCCGGCCTTCTTTATAACTTATACACTAGGCACGCAAGAAGACCGTCATCTTGCGTGTTTCTATTGCCAAAATTAATGTATTGAGGTAAAATATTACAGTTATGTGGGTCGGTAGCCCCCTCCTTCGCCAAGGCTACGGAGGGCGAGAAATACCAGACTATCACATAATATTTCCAGTCTTGCCCTGCGAAGTTTTAACTAAGCATGGGTCGGTAGCTCAGCTGGCAGAGCAGTCGGCTCTTAACCGAAAGCGCGTGGGTTCGAACCCCACCCGACCCACCACTACTTCGCTAAAGCTACGTAGTGCAAGTACTACATAACCTCGTGCGTCGTATTGAAAGTGATATTAGATCGACGCTTAAAACAATCGAATATTGCTAACGTGACTATAGCGAAGTAGTGCCCTACGAAGCCTTGTGCGGAGTAGGGTTTTAAGTTGTCAGCAAGATGACGGTCATCTTGCGAGCGCAAGATGACGGTCTTCTTGCGCTGTTGGCTATCTGGATTAGGTTTTAATGAACTGGTATTATATATACATGCTCACCCTTTTACTTGGCCCTGACGATTATACAAAACAAGCTTATATTCGGGATTTGGCCCAAAAAGCCAAATTGGAAGTAGAAACCTATAACGACCCGGCCACCCTGCCTTCGGTTGCGGCTTTAACGCAGCAAAGTTTGTTTTCTGCAGCTAAATTGTTCGTGCTTTCGGGTATTTTTTCCAAATTGGACTGGGATGGTTTGTTAAAACCCGTAATTGAGTCAAAAAACGAAGTGGTGGTTATAGAGGAAAAGTTAGATAAAAGGCTTACGGGCACAAAAACAGTAATGGCGCACAAGGCCATTAAAATAGTAGAGTTTGCATTACCGCACGGCAAACAGCTTGACGCATGGATACTGAAGCGGGTAAAGGAATTAAACGGTGCTATAAGCCAGAAGGCAGTAGACTTGTTGGCTAAAAAGCTTGGGCGCGACAATGCCCAAGAAATGAAATTTGGCGGAAAAATTTTAGAGGTCACTGAGGTGTTTAACTTGTGGCGCGTTGAATCTGAAATCCAAAAGCTGCTTGCTTATGCAAACGGCCAAGAAATACAGCCCAATCATGTGGAGGCATTGGTTTACGAGGAAATTCCCATAGACGCTTTGGAAATAACCAATGCCCTGGGGGAGAAAAATAAGCAGCGCGTGTTAACGCTTATGCACGGGTTTTTAAATGCAGACACGGCCAGCGATGAAAAAGCCGGCGCCATCCAACTCTCCGCCCTTTTGGCTGAGCAGTTACGTTCGGTTGCCATTGTCCAGGACTTTTTACATGCTCGTGTACCCGAAAGCGTCATATTGGAAAAAACAGGTTGGAAATCCGGCAGGCTTTTTATTATGAAAAAAGTGGCTTCGTTATATCCGCAAAAAACTATTACAGGCACTTTGGTTAAGTTGGATGCCCTGGACACTGAATTAAAAACCTCGTCAGTCCCCCCAAAGGTGTTGTTAGATTTAATAGTAGGACAATTGTTGTAAGTATCTGAGCAGGCTTTTATACACGCTACCTAAAAAGCTTATGGGAAAATATGGTATAATAAATAGTGTAATATTATAACCCCCAAAAAAGGGGTGGAGACAAAACATGCACAAAAATTATATTAAATATGCCGCTGCGATTTCCATAGCAGTCGGCTTATTAGCCCCTTCGGCGTTGGTCTTGGCGGATTCAGCCAGTGGCACCCCGACTACAACCCCAAAGTCGGTAAAAAATGCCCAGTACAAAGCCTGCTTAAAGGCTAATGAAGAGGTGAGAAAAACCTATAGGGAAACTGTCCAGGCTAACAACAAAGCCTATTCGGAAGCGATAAAGACTTCCCGAAAAACCCAGAACGAAGCTATTAAAAAAGCGCAAGACGCATATAAGGCAACCGCTTCCACGACCCAACAGACTTTAAAGGCGGCACTGGCTGCAGCTACCACCCAAGAAGCCAAAAAGGCAGCGCGTGAAGCCTATAACGCGAGCATGAAAACTGCCCGGGAAACTCGGGCGGCAGCCATAAAAGCGGCAAATGAAGCCTTTAAGAATACCCAAAAGTCTTTGCTTGAAAAGCGAAAGGCCGACAATGCCAAAGCCTTACAAGTACGTGATGCGGCCTTGGTAAAATGCTCTATAGTTTCCGCCTCCACTACACCAGAATCAAAACGAGATTAATTTACATTCACCCTCCCAATTATTTGGGAGGGTGAATTATATAATTTAAAATTCTTATCATTTTTTCACATATGTGAAAAAATGATAAGAAAAAGCAGACAGGTTCCAGAACATTCACTCATAAAATTAAAAAAATTTAGATGGACAATTCAACAGGTTCGGTGTTTGGTTCGTTATTTGGTTTCCTTATATTTTTAGCCATTTACGTATATTACGCCTATTCCTTACAGGTTATGGCTAAAAAGCTTGGCCTCTCCAATTTATGGATGGCATGGGTGCCTATTGCTAACACGTTTTTGCTCTTGCAAATAGCAGGCAAGCCCATGTGGTGGTTTATACTCTTCTTAATTCCCTTTATTAACTTTATAGTCCTTATAGTAGTCATGATAGCCGTGTCAAAGCGAATGGGTAAGTCTACCGCCCTAGGTGTTGTAGTGGCTATTATTCCGCTGCTTATTGGTTTGTTGGCTTTTGGCGAGTCCCAACCGTCCCCGATGCAGACTCCGCCTGCGAGCATGTAAAATAAAAAGGTAATGTTAAAAGACGGTCTTCTTGCAAAGCAAGAAGACCGTCTTTGGTATTTACCTGGCTGCTCGTTTTCTTTCGGTGGCATTTAGTATTTTTTTGCGTATGCGGATGGACTTGGGCGTAACCTCCACCAGTTCATCCGAGCCAATATATTCCAAAGCAAAGTCCAGTTCTACCGGGTGCGGGGGAGTAAGGATAATGGCATCGTCCGCACCGCTGGAACGCATGTTGGTAAGTTTTTTAGTTTTGCACACATTGATTTCCAGGTCGGTGTCTAAAGCGTTTTTACCCACTACCATACCTTCGTATACGTCTACGGCCGGGCCAATAAACAACACGCCGCGTTCTTGGGCGTTATTTAAGCCATATGCATTGGAAACGCCGGATTCCGAAGATATAAGCGAGCCATGGTCGTTGGCGTGGGTATCGAGTTCGTGGACGGGGCGGTAGGAATCAAATAAGTTGTTCATTATTACCGTACCGCGGGTGCGGGTAAGGAGGGTATTTTTTAAGCCAATAAGTCCGCGGGTAGGAATAAGGTATTCGGCATGCAGTTCGGCATTGTGGCCTGAGCTGTCCATATGCTGCATAACCCCGCCTCGGCGGCCCAATTCTTCTATAACCGAACCTTGGTACTCGCTGGGCACGTCTATGGTGACTATTTCGTACGGTTCAAATTTTATGGCTTGGGTGTCGTCTTGTTTGGCGGGTTCGTATCGCACGCCTTCGTATTCCACCAGTTCATGCGTATGCTCCTGGGTAGTTTGGGCGACTGGTTTTAAATAATGGAAAATTACCTGCGGTTGGCTGACTTGCAATTCAAAACCTTCGCGGCGCATTGTCTCTATTAACACTCCCAAATGCAGTTCGCCGCGGCCGGAAACCAAAAAGCTTTCTGCGCCTTCCTCGCTGGGTTCGACTTTGAGCGCTACATTGGTTTCGAGTTCTTTATACAGGCGGTCGCGGATGTTGCGGGACGTGACAAACTTGCCTTCCTTGCCTGCAAACGGTGAAGTGTTAACGCCAAAGGTCATTTTTATGGTGGGCGGTTCTATTTGGACAGGCTCCAAGTGTATGGGTTTTGTGGGGTCGGTAAAGGTTTCGCCAATACTGACGTCGTCAAAACCGGCTATGGCCACTATGTCGCCGGCTTGCGCTTCTTCGGCGTCCACGGGCTTTAAGCCTTCGTACATTTGTAAAGAGGTAACTTTGCCGGTGTCGCGCTGGCCGTCGGTTTTAATGCGGATTATGTTTTGGGCTTTTTTTACAGAACCGGAAACTATTTTCCCTATGCCCATTTTGCCCTTGTAGTTGTCGTTAACCAAAGCCAAGACGAGCATGGCAAACGATTCGTCCGGTTTTACTTCCGGTGCCGGAATATTTTTTATAATGGCTTCAAAGAGGGGAGAGACGTCAGGGGCTGCGCCAGTGGATATTTTTTCCATAACGGTTTCCAATTTTTCGTCTGCTAAGCCTTTTACGCCTGAAGCATAAATAATAGGGAAGTCTAACTGCTCGTGGTTGGCGTTTAAATGCACAAACAAGTCAAACGTCTTGTTGACAGTGTGGTCCACCTGGGCGTCGGGCTTGTCTACTTTGTTTACGACTACAATGGCCTTCAGGCCAAGTTCCAAAGCTTTCTTAAGCACAAACTTGGTTTGGGGCATGGGGCCTTCTTTGGCATCCACAAGTAATAAGACGCCATCGGCCATGCGGAGCGTCCGTTCCACTTCGCCGCCAAAGTCGGCGTGGCCCGGGGTGTCCACAATATTTATTTTGGTGCCATTGTAAACCAGGCTCGCGTTTTTGGCGCGAATAGTAATGCCGCGTTCGCGTTCCAAGTCCATGCTGTCCATTATTAAGTCCTTAGTGTCGGGGTTTTCCTTCACCGTATGGGTCTGCTTAAGCATGGCGTCCACGAGCGTGGTTTTGCCGTGGTCCACGTGGGCAATAATGGCAATATTCCTAATGGTATTTCTTAACATAGATATTGTTCTGAATTTGTTAAACTGGTTAAATATTTGAAGTCAGTACTGGATATTTGCATGCGAAATTGGGCATGCGAAACAACGAAATAGGATGCGAAAGTTTTCGAATTTTTCGCGGTTTCGCATGCTAATTTTAGTATGCTAATAAAAACAGCCCCACACCAGCGCAAAGACATCTCGGGGCTGCTTAAAAATAGCATATAATCAACAAAATGTCAATCTTTTGCTATACTATATATGCATACTAATTAAACTTTAACTATGAACAACCAACGTATTCAGGCAATTAGTTTTTATGTGTTGCTGGGGGTGGCGCTTTTGGTGGTGTTGATGATGTTTTTGCCGTTTTTAAAGCTGTTGGCTTTGGCGGCTATTTTGGCGGTGTTGTTTATGCCTATCCACAAACGCATAACCGCACGGTTTAAGTCGGAAACGTGGGGTAGTGTGGTGAGTTTAATTTTGCTAATTTTAATTATTGGTGTGCCGTTGTTTATAATTGGCCAAATGCTTTTTAGCGAACTGTTCAATGCCTTAAACAGTCTCAGGCAAAATGGTTCGACTTTTGACAGGGCAACCATTGCCCACTATGTGCCCGAAACCTTAAAGCCTATTGTAGAAGGCATAAGCCAAGACTTGGGCCAAAAAATTTCCGGCTTGGCCGGCAGCGCGGTGGCGAGTTTTACCAATATAGTTTCCAACCTTGCCGGTTTTGCCCTTTCGGTCTTTTTGGTCTTTTTTGCCACCTACTATTTAATGCTC
>CAYOXN010000045.1:0-9301 GCA_964407965.1 uncultured Candidatus Saccharibacteria bacterium | reverse complement strand
GCTTAAGCTCGCGTGAGTACGGGTCATTGTTTCCATTGGAAAACGCCACAGTGCTCTGCAAGGTTGTGCTAGCATGCTTGGTTCCCTGGTGGGAAAAAAGCAAAGCCAGTAACGACATGAAAATTCTCTTCATCCCTATACCTCCTGTGGGATATGAAGCATTTTCTAATATTTAGAGAGTCTTGTCAACTAGGGGAAAGGTAAAGTATGGCATAATATGGTAGGATACGGTTATGACAAAAAGTACCGTATTAAAATTCCAAAAAACCATTTGGGACTATTACCGCAAGCATGGCCGGCATGCGTTGCCATGGCGCATGACGCACGACCCGTATAAAATTTTAGTCTCGGAAATTATGCTCCAGCAAACCCAGGTTGCCCGCGTAATTCCAAAATATAAAAACTTTTTAAAAGCTTTCCCCACGGTTAAAAAATTGGCCAACGCCAGCGTGGCCAAGGTTGTTACAGAATGGCAAGGCTTAGGGTATAACCGGCGCGCACTCAATTTACAAAAGGCCTGTAAAAAAATATTGGAAAAGTATGGGGGCAGCCTTCCACCAGCGGCGGCAAAATTACTTACGCTTCCCGGCGTGGGCAAGGCCACGGCCGGCGCAGTGGCCGCATATGCGTTTAACCTTCCCGAGCCGTTTATAGAAACCAACATTCGCCGGGTGTATATTTACCATTTTTTTAAAAACAGGAAAAATCCCGTAGGGGACAACGAGTTGTTGCCGTATATATATAAAACGCTGGACACAAAAAATTCCCGGCAGTGGTTTTATGCCCTTACGGACTATGGCGCCCAGTTGCCCAAAGTGACGGAAAACCCCAACCGTTTCAGCAAACACTATTCCAAACAAAGCGCGTTTGAAGGCAGCTTCCGCCAGTTACGGGGATATATTTTAAAACACCTTTCCGGCCATGGCAGCCAGACCATGCAAAAATTGGCGAAAGGCAGCGGCCGGACTTTGGCAGAAACCAAAAAGGCAGTTCAGCAATTGGTCGCAGAGGGTTTTGTGCGCATAAGGGACAGTGCGGTTATGCTACAATAAGTATATGGATAGCAATGAATTTTCTTTGCCGACTGGCTCAGGCATTCGCGAGCAAAGCTTCCCGCAACTTGTGCAAAAAGCCAAAAAGGTTTTAAGTGCAAGCTTGCAGTCTCCGCTTGTCCCTGCGCCCGCGGATAATGACATAAACATAGAGCAAGACCCCGTTGCCGACCCTATAGCCGACCCGGTGGCTAGTGCTGGTTTTCCTACCGGATTGGCTTTGGGCGCTAACCCGTTGCCAGTGGCGAACGTAATAGACTCCACCGCCGAACAGCATGCCGAAGTGTTCCAGGGTTTTTTGCATGACCAAATTTCCACAAACATGTGGTTAGGCCAAAACGCGCGGCTGACGCTTGCCAACAAGTTAGACAAGCAAGCAGGAATAGATAGCGTTATTATGCTTAAGTCGCAAAATCCCGAACGCGCACCGGAATTTTTAGGGTTGCAAATTTATTTTCGCGGCACCAAAATTGCCGAAACCATGCAAGCCATAAAAGAGCGGGTGGCAAACGACACGCTAACGCCCATAACCACGTTCCGTGTGGCCGGGCAGCATATCCGCATTCCCCAAATTGTTATTGGCGCCAGCAATGTCCATAGGCAGGAAGCGCTGGATTTATGGGCCCAGAACAACGCCGAATTATTACGCGAGCATCCGCTCAAACTTTTGCTTTTAGCCCAAATCCGTTTGCAGCTGCAGGCTTACCAAACTTTTGCCATAAAGTCGCGGGTGACCGACACCGCCCAACGCTATGCCAGGGCTTTGGCCCTAATAGACGAATGTATGGCCGGCATAACGCCTACGTCTTACAATTCAGCCACTATGCAGTACATTAACAGCGACGAGGTTATGTGGCATGTCATAATAAACTTAATTCGCGTGTTTGGGTACGAAGGAGAAGATTTTGCCAGGTTTTTTAGGCGATAAAAAAAACGGCCGGGGAACCACTACATGGTGGTCCCGGACCGAAGAGTTAAGCCGATGATATCGCGGCCTGGTAGGCTGTAGATACTTCTTTGCCTAAAACCGCATTCATGCGGCGACCAACCGAATCGGCATCGCTTCCGTGGACACGGATTTTTATGCCGTCGGTTTGCAGTTCAAATACCAACTGGGTTGCCTTGCGGCCTGGCTCCGCACCCTTTTTTTGCAGGCAATCCCAATAGATTGTACCAGCATGTTTGTCAATCCGGAACCTGGGCGGTGTAGGTGTGGTTTGTTGGCGCGGCTGGAGGTGTACTTTGTTCCGGGTTTGAACCTCGTTTATCAGCTTTTGCGCTTGTTCCATGTTAGACACAGTACGACATTGTAGCAGACTGAGTACTTGAGTTGGGTAGGCGGCTTCGCCGTTGGCACAGCCGCGGACAAAGGCCGTGAAAGCCTGGTGAAATGCATCTGCCGGAAAAATTACAGAGTCCACTCTATATAAGGGTATCATAGCACTCCTCCTTAGGGGAATTATATGGTACTATATGTAGGTTATTAACGTCAATATCTTTATATGTTACAAACAGGACAACCAGCACCGGCCTTTAGTTTGCCGGACCAGGACGGTACTATGCATAGTTTGGGCCAATACTTGGGCCAGTGGGTATTAGTGTATTTTTACCCCCAAGACGACACCTCCGGCTGTACCGCGGAAGCCTGCGGCATTCGCGACAATTTGCCAAAATTTAAGGAAATGTCCGCTGTGGTGTTAGGCATAAGTGGCGACACCGTAGACAGCCATAAGCAGTTCGCCCAAAAATACGGTTTGCCGTTTACCCTGTTGGCCGATCCGGAAAAACAGGTTATAGAAGCATATGGGGCAAAAAGCGAAAACGGCACTGCCCGCCGCGTATCGTATTTAATAAACCCCGAAGGAGTAATAGCCAAAGCCTACGACAACGTAATCCCCGAAAAGCACGCAGAAGAGGTGTTGGAAGATCTTACTAGCGTTTAGCACTCTACTAAATACTAAAATAAACTAAATTACTAAATTAGGTTTTAGGTGTTAGGTTTTAGGTTTTAGGGAAAACTAAATAAGTGAACAGTGGCCAGTGACTAGTGGGCAGTAGATTGCAGTATTCTTGATTCTTAATTCATGATTCTTGATTCTTGCAGTTGTTAAATTGTTAAGATGATAAAATGCTAAAATGATCATTTGCAGACCTACCCGACTACTAGACTACTTACTACCTACTAGTGTTAAATTGTTATTTTGTTAATCTGTTAATTTGTAAATTATCAATTTCCCTACCTACTACCCACTAACCGCTACCTACTAATTCATGATTCTTGATTCTAGCATATTATGGAAGTCGAAAGTATTTTACAACAACCTTTTTTGTCTTCGCCGGGGTCATTTAAAAAGCACGAGGTTACCGCCTGCCTTATGGTAGCGTGCAGCGACAGGAATTTCCGTGCCGGACTGTCCGAGTTTAAGGCGCGGCTGGAACCGGGCGGGGTAGACCGCATAGTCGAGCCGGGCGGCCCGCACATATTTTTAAAAGACCCTGCGGCATGGGACCGCGCGAAATTTTTAATTACCCAACATGGGGTTAAACATATACTGCTGGTTGGCCATGCGGGTTGCGGCGCGTATGCCGACATGTACAAAGACAGCGGGCATTCCGAAGAGCAGTTAAACAGCATTATTAAAGAAGATTTAAAAACCATTGGCGAGAGCTTTAAGCAGCAAATTCCCGGTACAAAGTTATGGCTGTATTTTGCCAGGCCGGAAGGCGACCGTGTGTTGTTTGAGCCACTTATCAAAGACTAAGGCATATGGAAAAAACCGTTTTTATAAAAGTATTCGGCAAGGTGCAAAACGTGGGCTTCCGCTGGTGTTCGTATGAGCAGTTCGTGGATTTGAATTTGAAAGGCACGGCTGACAATGCAGGCGACGGGACCGTGGAAATTACGGTCACCGGGGAAGTGGAACAGTTAAAGCAATTTTTGCGCTGGGCGCACAAAGGCCCCGAAGGCGCTAGAGTCAGCAAAGTGGAATACAAAACCATTGAAGAAGTCGAGAAGCCCATAAGCGAATAAGCTAAATGCTTATAAGCTTATATGCTATTAACTTAGTAGCTTTCTTATGGAACGTGAAATAATTTGGGTAGTCGTCAATACCAAGAGCGTAAAAGAAGCCGACACCATAGGCCGGGCGTGTTTGGAAAAGCGCTTGTGCGCTTGTTACGGAATAATGCCCCGCATAAAAAGCGTTTACTACTGGCCGCCGCGTTCTAACAAACTGGAAACATCCAAAGGCCCGCTTTTGACATTGGAAACCTTGCCTAGGCACTACGCTAAAATTGTTAAACTTGTAAAATCACTCCACAGCGACAAAGTACCGTTTATAGGCCAATGGGAAATGGAAAACGTGGAAAAGAATTTTTATGCCTGGTTAGTAAAGGAAATAAAGTAATTATACTATTATGGCTAAGGAACAGGGACGAAGGGAGTTTCTTTTGGAAAGTTTGGGCGCCAGCGGTTTGGCGGCCATAAAAAAAATTTCCGAAAAGCAAATTCAAATCCCGAAAGCAAAAGAAAATTTAAAAAATCGGCGGGAAGTTTTGGCGGACAATTTGGCGGCGGAATATGAATTGGACCGCGCTGAAGTGTTAAATATCTTAAATTCATTGCAGCCGGGCAAGTCCGAGGAGATTGTAAACAAAAAAGGGAAAAATTTAGTCATTGCCAAATCTGCCAGCCCTGAACCGGACGGCAAATACCGAATAACGGTATATGAAAAAGTAAGCAACACTAAGCTGGTTTAATTTCATTTTAGGCTCGACACTCCGCCGTGCCTCATGCACACTGCGTCACGCCCTACAAAAGTACACCTTTAGGGTATTTTCTGACATTTCTTTGATGCTACGTAGTATCAAAGAAATGTCAGAAAATAGGTAGTGAAGGGAGGTGGAAATGGTAAGACGGGGGAGGTGTAACATAATAGCATTGACAAGCGTCTTTTTTACATATATACTGCTTAGTCAGTAATTGTAATATATGTATAAACATATCTATTGCCAGGTTAATACCCAAAATTCCGGCTTCGCCCAGTTGCCGCGCTTTTTGCATTTTAGCCAGGACAATAGGATTTTTAAGTAAATTTTTAACATCCTCACGCCCCGGCTCAAAAGCCGGGGCGTTTTGTTTTTATGACAAAAGAGAAATTGGAGAATGTGAAAGAGGAAAAAATGATCGGCCAAACCGTATTTTGGTACGTAGGTTTTTCGGCGTTGCTGAATGCGGCAATTGCCTTACATTCAACAGTATATACGTTGTACCTCATTTCCAAGGGGCTCAATTTGTTTGAAGTGAACTTGGTTAACGTGGTGTTTTATGTTACGTTGTCGCTGTTCGAAATTCCAACCGGGGCATATGCGGATATTTTTGGGCGAAAGTCTTCTTTGGTGCTTTCGGCTGCGGTTCATGCTCGCCGAAAGCATTTTAGCCATTGGCGTGACGCTCATGAGCGGGGCTTTTGATGCCTGGGCGGTAGACAGGCTTAAGCATTTTGGCCACGAGGGCGATTTGGCAAAAATCTTTGTCAAAAAAGCCCGTTGGCAACAATTTTCCAGTATTGTGGCCGGGTTTGCAGGGGCTTACTTAGGTTCTGTATATTTGGGATTGCCTTGGCTACTAAGCGGGATATTGCTAATCGGCATAGCAATCCTTGCCCAAGTGGTTCTTAAGGAAGAATATTTTTCCCGTTCAGTCACCAGCATGCGCCATGGGCTTGTTTCCATGAAAGGAATTGCAAAAGACAGCTTTTACTTGGGCCTTAAGCTTAAACCGGTAAAATTCCTGTTGGCTTTAGGTTTGGTCCAGTATGCTTCAATTATGGCATATAACATGCAATGGCAGCCGTGGTTTGAACAGGCCTTCCAAAGCAGGCAATTGCTTGGGTGGTTGTGGGTGGGCATGGCTTTGGCCGTATTGCTCGGCAACAAACTAGTGGTATGGCTGCGCGAGAAGAGCGGTGGCGTGGAAAAGGCTTTGCTGGTTTCGCAGCTGGCTATTGCGCTGTTTGGCGCCATAACCGTTTGGGTTCCGGTCTTTGGCCTTTCGTTGTTAAGTTTCCTGTTGCACGAAGTGCCTCGCGGGACGTTTCGCCCTCTCTCCGACGCGTATTTACACAAACATGTCCCGTCCGGACAGCGGGCCACGCTGGGTTCGTTCCAAAGCATGGCGCACCATGCCGGGGGAGCGGTGGGTTTGGCCATTTCCGGACTGGTTGCCCAACGCTTTGGCATTCCGGCTGCCTGGTACGTTTCGAGCCTAACGCTTGTGGTTGGTTCGTGGCTGGTATACAAAAAATACAGCCAACCGGCTTAGCATTACCCAGTGGGGAATTTGCCGCATATGCGGTAAATTCCCCACTTTAAGTATTGTTCACTTTTGGGGCAAAGGGGCGTATACTATAGGTACATTGAGGGATTTAAGACTTTACGGCCTTTCTTCCCAGAAAGGAAACAAATGTATAAGGATTATTGGTTTAGCTCCCAACCTTGGGCCATGGTCAGGCCGGGCATGGCTATTTTGCTTGGCTTGTTGGTGGTGTGGTCCATAGTTTGGAAAGGGCTAGCCCTGTGGCGCGCGGCACGGCGCGGCCAGAGCGTTTGGTTTGTGGTGTTTATGCTCGTTAACACGTTCGGCATTTTGGAAATTTTATACCTTTATGTATTTTCCAAAAACCATGCCTCAACCGAGCCTGTCCATACCTTGTAAACCTAAAAACACCCCGGTGTCACACCGGGGTGTTTTTTTCGTATATAATATAGAAGACAAGCATAACCCTTATATTTACCTATGAAATTATATACAAAAATTGGCCTGGGCGTTTTACTTCTGGCTTTTGCCGGTGTTATAACGGCTGCCGTGTATTTTAGGCAGGCGTATCTTGGGGCCGGGCCGGCTATTCGCCAGCCTTCCGGCAACATAACTGACCATATTTCCGACGAACTTAGCGAACCGGTCAACAACACAGACTTTCCCCTTACGCTACCTAAAGGCTTTGCCATTTCCATAGTGGCAAAAAACCTTCCCGGTGCGCGCGTAGTGGCCCAAGACGGTTTTGGGAATTTGTGGGTGAGCCAAACAAGCAAAGGGGTAATTTCTAATTTGGAACTTAAGGACGGCAAGGTTGTCCGGCAAACGGAAGTGTTTAAAAATTTGGACAAACCCCACGGGCTGGTTATTTACAACAATGTGTTGTATTTTGCCGAGCAGACAAAAATTACCAAAGTCACGCTCTATAGCGACGACCCAGGTACGGTTATAGCCCAACTGCCCAAAGGCGGCCGGCACTATACCCGGACTTTGGGCATTGGTCCCGACAACCGGTTGTTTGTTTCCATAGGCTCAACGTGTGATGTTTGCAACGAAAGCGACGAACGGCTGGCGAGCATATATTCCATGAAAACCGACGGCAGCGACATGAAAAAAGAAGCTTCGGGGCTTCGCAATAGCGTATTCTTTACGTGGGATTACGTAAACGGCAAACTCTGGGCAACGGAAATGGGCAGGGACATGTTGGGGGACGAATTGCCGCCAGATGAAATAAATATCATCGGAGTGGGTCCTGAAACAAGTTCAGGACGACAGACTCCAACTGCCGATTTTGGCTGGCCTATTTGTTACGGAAAAAACATCCATGATACCAAATTCGACAAAAACCAATATATCCGCGACCCGTGCGCCGACAAAGTAGCGTCTACCATAGACTTACCGGCACACAGCGCGCCATTAGGCATTGGTTTTATTCCCGAAGAACCGGCGTGGCCGGAGGAGTATTGGGGCAATATGATTGTGGCTTTCCATGGCAGTTGGAACCGGAGCCAGCCTACGGGTTACAAGTTGGTACGCATAAAAGCGGACAATAAAGGTAATTACCAAGTAGACGATTTTGTTTCCGGATGGTTAGCCAAAGACGGAAAAACCGCTTTGGGCAGGCCGGTGGACGTAAAAATAAATGCCGACGGCAGCATGTATGTTACAGACGACAAAGCCGGTGTGATATATAAAATAGCTTACATTGGCAGCGGCGAGAAGGCGAGTACTGGCCCTATTAGCAACCTAAATATAAAAAAAGACCAAGTGGTCACGAGCCCCCTAACCATAGAAGGCAGTGCCAAAGGATTTTATTTTGAAGGCTCGTTCCCCATAAAAGTCTTGGACGCAAACCGGAAAGAAATAGGCAGCGGCATTGCCCAGGCCACCAAAGACTGGATGACCACCGAGCCCGTGCCATTTAAGGCCACGGTGACATTTAAGAGCCCCACCACCAACACGGGGTATATAGTCTTTATGAAAGACAACCCCTCGGGCTTACCCGAAAACGACGCCAGCTTTGAATTACCAGTTAAATTTAAATAAAATATGAAACTAATATACAAATAATACTAATTCCTTATATCTGTATTATCTGTGTCATTAGTATACTTCCGTATATTGGTATCATTGTATAATTCGTATCATTCGCATGAATTCGTAAATTAGCGTCGCTCTTGTATGACTATAACCAAACTTGGGCATTGCTGCCTGCTTATAGAACTAAACGGCAAACGCATACTTACCGATCCTGGATTTTTTACCGTAGACAGCCACAGCAAGCTTTCCGGCATAGACTGCATACTCATAACCCATGAGCATGGTGACCATTTCCACATAGATTCGTTAAAAATAATTTTACAAAAAAATCCCCAGGCAAAAGTGTACACCAATGCCTCGGTTGGCAAGCTAATGAGTGGTCTGCCGTTTAATTTGCTCGAACATAACCAAAATATTAATTTGGATGGCGTTAAGCTAGAAGGGTTTGGTACCGAGCACGCGGAAATATACGACCCTACCGTACCCAGGGTGCAAAACACCGGGTACATGGTTGGCGAGAAATTTTTTTACCCGGGCGACGCGTTGTTTGTGCCGGAAAAACCGGTGGAAATTTTAGCATTGCCCGTTGCCGGGCCGTGGATAAAAACCAAAGAAGCCATAGAGTACGGCTTGGCCGTAAAACCGCGCGTATGTTTTCCAGTACACGACGCACTCCTGTCCTTTACCGCCCCCTTCCACCTCCAACCCCAAAAAGCCCTCTCCCTTTCCGGCATAACCATGCTCCTGCCAGAAATAAACACCCCAATGGAATTTTGAGGCAAAAATATCCGAATTAAAATACCCACTAAGCGAGCTTGGAGGGTATTTTGCAATTACAATGATGAAATTTATTTTATGGCAGTTTGGTGTTCCAAATTTTTTCTACGGCGTT
>CAYOXN010000044.1:6984-9327 GCA_964407965.1 uncultured Candidatus Saccharibacteria bacterium | reverse complement strand
GTTTCCCGCATAGCCAAAAATTTCCAGGACTATTTTGTAAATACCGTGACCCAGAAACTTGGGGCGGAAATGTATACCGACGGACTAGCTCACAGCCTGCAACTGCCGTACCAGGTCTTCGAAGACCAGCGGAGCGGGGAAACTTTGGAAAAACTTCAGCGCGTACGCCAAGACGTCGAAAAACTTATAGCTTCGTTTGTAAACGTGTTGTTTTTTACGGCCATAGGTTTTGTGTTTGTCATAATTTATGCCTTTAGGGTTAACTGGATAATAGCGGTAGTTTATGTGACCATGGTACCCATATTAGGCGTGGTATCTTCGCTCCTGAGCAAAAAAATAAAGAATGTCCAGGTTAGCATAGTTGCACAGACCACTGCTTTAGCAGGATCGACAACCGAAAGCTTGCGGAACATAGAGCTGGTTAAGTCCATGGGCTTGGCCGCCCAAGAAGTACTGAGGCTCAACACTACCACCCGGGAAATATTAAAGCTGGAGCTCCAAAAGGTAAAATATATCCGTTCATTAAGTTTTATACAGGGTACTACGGTAAACTTGCTTCGGACCATTATGCTTTTTGTCATGGTCTATTTGGTGTTTACCCGAGCCCTGACTTTGGGTGAGTTTTTCTCGTTGTGGATTTATTCGTTCTTTATTTTTAGTCCATTGCAAGAACTTGGCAATACCATACAGGCGTATCGCGAGTCCCAAGCCAGTTTGGATAATTACCATAGCATATTAAATACGCCGAAAGAGCCTAAGCCTGAGCACGCCAAAACCGTGGGCCAGCTTAACGAGATAGATTTTTCCAAAGTGTATTTTAAGCACCAGAGCGGGACCAGGCCGGCATTGGACGGTGTGGACTTTAACGTAAAACGCGGCGAGACCGTGGCTTTTGTAGGGCCATCGGGCAGCGGCAAAACCACGCTGGTTAAATTGTTAGTTGGTTTGTACCGTCCCCAAAACGGCGCCATACATTATAACGGCATTACCTTAGAGCAAATAGACTTGGAAAGTTTGCGCAGCCAAATTGGTTTGGTTACGCAAGATACCCAGCTGTTTGCGGGTACGATTCGCGACAATTTGCGGTTTGTGCGGCCGGAGGCTACGGATGAGCAATTATGGGAAGTATTAAACCAAGCGGCTGCCCACACACTAATGCAGCGGGCCGACAAAGGATTAGACACAGTAATCGGCGAAGGCGGGGTTAAAGTTTCGGGCGGGGAAAAACAGCGTTTGTCTATTGCCCGGGCGCTTCTTAGGAATCCGCGTCTATTGGTTTTTGACGAAGCAACAAGCGCATTGGACTCATTAACCGAAGAGCAAATAACCGGTACCATACGTGACTTAAGTAAAAACCAGGAACAAATTACCGTGCTCATTGCCCACCGCTTGTCTACCGTGCTCCATGCGGACAGGATTTATGTTTTAGAACGCGGTAAGGTCGCGGAGCAGGGTAGTCACCAGGAATTGGTAGACATGAAAGGCTTATACTATGCCATGTGGAGGCAGCAAATAGGGGAGAAGTAAGAGGGCTAGTAAGCTAATAAGCCGATAAGCTAATAAGCTTATAAGCTAATTAGCGCAGAAGAAAAGGCTCATACTACAGTGTGAGCCTTTGTTATTATCTGAATTAATGTATACTGAACACAGGAGGATAAATGGAAATGACACATAATCCATTTGTCATAGTATTAGTTACGATATTGGTAAACCAGGTTGCGGTTTTCGCAACCACCATTTATCTTCATCGTACCTTAACGCATAGAGCTATTAAGCTGCATACAGCAGTGGCATTCCTCATGCATCTCGTGCTAACGGTATTTACCGGCATTTCTCCTCGGGAGTGGGTGGCCGTCCACAGAAAGCACCACCATTTTTCGGACAAGAAAGGGGATCCCCATAGCCCCTACAATACCGGTATGTGGGATGTGTTTTTGAAGAATGTCATTTACTACCGCCGAACCGCTGCGGACCCGCAAGTTATTGCCAAGTATTCGCCGGACTACAAGGGTACTGCAATAGACAGAATTCCTTGGCAGAAGTCCGGAGTAGTAGTTGGCTGGGCAATCTTCATGGTCGCTTTTGGCTGGGTGTGGGGGACAGTGGCCTTTGCTTCACATGGCCTAGCGTACATTTATTTGAACGCGGCCATTAACAGTTTTTGCCATTGCGTCGGCTACAGGAATTTTACAAACAAGGCGACCAACATACGCTGGATTGCCCTGCTTACGGCTGGGGAAGGGCTTCACAATAACCATCACGAAGCTCCCACCGCTGCTCATTTCGCCATGCGCCCGCGTGAGTGTGATCCCGCATGGGGAGTGGTGAGGTTGTTTGAGGTTT
>CAYOXN010000044.1:0-6974 GCA_964407965.1 uncultured Candidatus Saccharibacteria bacterium | reverse complement strand
ATAAATGGACAGGAAACGAGGCGCCCGTTACGGACGCCTCGTTATTTATTTTATTTCCACACAACCAATATATTTTTTTTGGAGAGGTCTACGGAATTGGTTTCGTGAGACCAGTCGCCATTTGCAGTATCGAGGGTTTGGAAAGAGTATAAATAGTTTTGCCCGTTTTTTGTCCCCGGGTCGTTCGTTAAAAACCCGCCTGAGTCGTAGCCGCGTATTACGAGCATGTGGTAAGGCGGTCCTGGAGAACGGAAATAGGGGTTCTTTAACAGCCGTCCATCGGCAGGGTACAGAACAAGCTTGTTTTCGCTTAAGGCTTGTTTTATATCTTGTTCGCTGAAATCCGTAATTATTTTTGTTTGTAAACCATACACCTCTTCGGCCATGCGGGCGGTTTCTTCCAAAGTTATGTCCACATGGTAACCGAAAGTTTTTTCTTCCCATTCCTGTAAACGGATAATTTCGTTGGTTACCGTTTGTGCACTAAGTTTAGTTGTCGTGTTACCGCGGTAATATTCCGCAGCCATAAACAAACTGGCTTCTTCGCAAGCTTCTTTGTGTATTTCGTCCCACACCCCGTTGGGCGCTTGTGCCGTAAAGGGTACAGCCAGCAGAACATGGCTAGCAAGAGTTTTTTGTGTGGCCGCGTCAGGCGTGGGTTGGTTTTTGGGAAAGGAATGGCTAAATGCCGGAAATTCCACTACCGCATTTTGGGGGTAGTGGCGGCGAATGTAAATAACCGCAGCAAAAGCTGCGGCTATAGCAAGTAAAATTAGGCCTATTGATACAGGATAGCGGCGCATGGTTTTATAAAATATTTTCAGTTTTAATAGGTATGAATTGCCCGGGCTGCAAGGTAGCGGGCAGTACATACTTATTGATGCGAATGCGCTTTAAGTTTTTTACGGTAAGTCCTACGGTTTCGAACATCCTCCGGACTTGGCGTTTTTTGCCTTCGTGGATAATAATGCGGACATTTAAACCCTTAGATTTCACTTTTGCCGGATACGTTAAGCCTGTGGCAATTTCCACGCCTTCCCGCAAACGCTCCAACTGGTGTTCCGTTGGCTCTTCCGCCACGGTGACTTCGTATTCTTTGTCGTGTTCGTATTTGGGGTGGGCGAGGGCTTGGGTAAGCTCACCGTCGTTTGTAAAAATGAGCAGGCCCTCGGTTTCATAATCTAGCCTGCCTACATTCCAAACTTTGTTGCGTATTTCTTCCGGCAAAAGCTGGAAAACGGTTTTGCGGCCGCGGGGGTCACGCCGGGAGACTACGTAGTTTTTGGGTTTATACAGGGCTAAATATATTTTTTCGTCGGGCTTGGGTACGGTTTTGCCGTATACGGTAACCGTGTCTTTTTCGGGGTTTACCTTGTCGCCTAGCTTGGCCCGTTTGCCGTTTATGGACACCTGGCCGCTCTTAATAAACTCCTCGGCCTTTCGCCTGGAAGCTATACCGGCTGAACTAATATATTTTTGTACGCGTTCGAGCATGTCCATATGGTAGCATATTTATGAATATTGATAAATTCCTAGGCCTATGGTATAATCAACATGTTTTACAAGCGCACTCGTAGCTCAGTTGGATAGAGCGTCAGCTTGCGGAGCTGAAGGTCGCAGGTTCGACTCCTGCCGAGTGCACCATTGAATGACCCCCGCGTAGTTGACGTGGGGTTTTTGTTGCTAAAAAAATTCTAGTTTTGTAAAATAATGGAGTGATAAGATTTGGCTTCGTAGCTCAATGGATAGAGCAGCGCTCTTCTAAGGCGTTGATGTTGGTTCGATTCCAACCGAGGCCACCACAGATTATTACGTATTTTACAAATCACTTTGCTTATTACTGCCCTGAGCATATTTAGTTATATATAGGTTTAACTTCAGAATTGTACCCGATGGGTATTTTTTTTCGCTTACTTACATGGCTAGATAAAGTTATGCACCGGTTATCGTCAACATATGCACCTTTGGCCCTTGACTAAGGTTAGGGGAAGGGGTATTACATAAGTAGAGGAGGAAATTGGAGCATTATGAATTAATGGGTTTAATCATTAACGCATAATGAAAGGGGGTGGTACATATGCTAAACCTCCACATGTATATGTGCGACATATGCGGATATTCGCGTGGGCAACCGGGCCAATGCCCGAGGTGTGAAATAGTGCTTACGGAATATACCAAGGAGACCGAAAGGGAATACCAGGTGAACATGGAAGACGCCATGCGCACCATGAGCGAGCTGCGCTGGTATTTGTAAGAACATTAAGCTATAGACGATGCATCAGGGTATTAAAAATGGCAAATTATTCTTTACTTTTTTTATTGTGGAATTTTTTATACACATCCCGCAAGCCTTCGTTGGTAATGTGGGTGTAAATTTGCGTGGTGGTTATGCTGGCATGGCCGAGCATAGTTTGTACCGAACGGATGTCCGCCCCGTTCTGTAAGAGGTCGGTGGCAAAAGAGTGCCGCAGCGTATGTGGCGAGATTTTTTTAACTATACCCGCTATTTTGGCATATTTTTTTACAATGCGTTGGATGGAACGGGGAGTCAGGCCTGGCACGGCATCCCGAATGGAGTTTTTGCCTTCGCCTTGGCTTTCTATTTGCTTTTCTATGGTATTGCCCACAGTGGAATGCGCGGCAAACAAGGCTTTGCTGGCATCTTTGCGCCGGCGCTGGTATTCCAAAATTGCGGTTTTGGCTTCGGGGGAGAGGAAGACTAACCGGAGCTTGTCTCCTTTGCCGCGCACGGTAAACTCCCCGCGGTCCAAATTTACCGTATCTTTTTTTAAACTGGCCAATTCGGAAACGCGTAGTCCCGTAGAAAATAGGGTTTGCAGTATGGCATAATCCCGCAACCTTAACAGTTCATCGGTTTCTTGTTTGGTGGCGGCCAGGAGGCGCTGAAGTTCCGTTTCTTCCAAAAACTCAACTTGCCTGGCCGGATTTTTGGGCAATTCTATTTTTTCCGGCGCCAAAGTTTTTACGTCTTGTTTAATTAAATATTTTAAAAACGCCCGCAAGGCTATTAAATGGTAGTTTTGGGTTATGAGCTTTAAGCTTTGGCCTTTTTCGTCCGTATATCGGTTTAAAAAAAGGCGGTAGCGTTTTATGAGCTCCAGCGTAATATTCTCCGGTTTGTTGCATTGTTGGCTATTTGCAAACTGCTCAAAGCGCCGCAAGTAGTGGTTATAGCTTATAAGCGTTTTAGGACTTTGGTTTTTGCCTATTTCGCAGAATTCCAAAAATTCTATAATATGCCTCAGTAATTCGGTGGTTTTATGTTTTTGTTTCTCCATGTCGTTATATATAATATTATGCGACACAGGTAGTATAGCACAAAACGTATTCGACAAGCTTTTGGCAAAACACTACAATAGTGCCATATGGTCTTACTTATATCACATCCCAAGCTTTATTCGACCCAAAGGATACTACAAGAATGCAAAAATGCAGGAATAAATGTTTTGGTTTGCCCACCGGAAATATTGTTAGGCGGCACGCAAATTAATATCCCAGATTTTGAAGCTTTGCTTGTCAGGAATGTTTTTGTGGAAAAATCCAACAAAGCGCTAGCAGCCATAATTAGCCTAGCCCGGGCTTTTGCGGCCATGGGTAAACCGGTAATAGATGAGGTTATTGCCGGAGGTAAATTAGCATTAGGCAAATGGGAGGATTATAAATTATTACGGCAAGCCGGGGTAATGATTCCGGAAACCAGCCTTTTAATGCAAACTGAGAATGTGTCTTTAGAAAATAAAATTGTAAAATGGATATACGGCATGAAAGCCCGGGATGTCTTTTATATTACCCGTCCTCGACAAACAGGGTCTATATTGAAAGTGCACCCGAACGACGAATGGCTGGTTCAGGAATACCTGCCTATAGATTGGGAATATAAAATAGCTGTGGTAGGGTATAAGGCGTTGCCGGTTGTTGTGCGGTTTAAAACTAAACAACTAGGCATTGTGCATGCATCTGCGGAAGTACTTGCCAGTAGCCAGCTGCCAGCAGAATTAATTTTATTGGCAGAAAAAGCCGCCCGTACACTTGGCCGGGAAATAACCAAAGTGGATATAGCGGAAGCTAACGGGAGATGGTACGTCCTTGAAGTAAACCGAAACCCGGGACTGCAAAATTTTGAAAAAACCAGCAGGTACAATGCATTCCGGGACGTGGTCATGTATGTGAAAGGCCGAATAGCTAGGTTTTAGGGGAAGCTTATAGCTTTTAGTAAGTAGCGTTTAGGACTCTACTAAATTAGGTTTTAGGTATTAGGTGTCCTGCCCGCCACTAGCTACGCTTCGAGGCGTTGGCAGGCGGGTAGGTTTTAGGAAAAACTAAACTAGTGATCAGTGGACAGTGAACAGTGGACAGTAGCTGCAAAATTCAGAAGTCAGTAATTAGGTATTTAGTCATTGGGTTTTGATTTGAAATTAGGAATTAGAAATTAGAAATTGGTGTTAAGGGTTAAGGATCAAGGATAAAGGATCAAGGATTGCAGTCCTTCTTAATTCATAATTCTTGCTTCTTGATTCTAATCTTCTTGCCAAATTGTAAGACTTTTAGTATAATAGTGACATAGATATTAATCCACGGTGTGGTTAGAAAAGAGCTTATTATAAGCTACCACATACGTGCAGAAGGATACGTATATCCATGCTTACTCCTAAGCAAAAAAACGCACTTATAAAGAAGTATCAAATCCACAAGGATGATACCGGCAGTCCTGAAGTGCAGATTGCCATTTTAACGGAAGAAATTAAGCAAGTTTCCGACCATTTAAAAATCCATCGCAAGGATAACCATTCCCGCCGCGGTCTTTTGAAAATGGTAGGTAACCGCCGCCGCTTGCTCCGCTACCTGAAAAACGAAGATGCCAAACGTTGGGAAAAATTGGTAGACAAGCTTAAGTTAAAGGTGGCTGAAGCGTCTGAATAGTTCAGAACCTCACATGGATATTACCGGCATTGACATAAACCAATTTGAACAAGAATGGACCCGGCTTGGCATAGAAATTTGCCAAGCCGTGTACACGAACCCTGAAACCCAGAATATTAAAACCGCTTTGGTCAAAAACGGTTTTTTGACATTGGAAGAAAAAAGCAAGTTCATAGATATTTGTGATAAAACGAAATATGAACTTATTTATGCCAAACACGGTGAAGAAGGCACGGAGGGCTATAAAAAGTTCAGCCAAGCATGGAAACAGTGGTTCCAAGCCAAAGGGGTTGAAAGCCAGCAGAACCGTGGCCAGCGCAATAGCGTGGATCATATACTATTTGGCAGCACCCCCGATCCCGTCCAGTTTTTATTGCATTTTGAACATGAAATTATGGGGAGCATGAAAGATATTCCCAAACCTGAGGGAATTGGGTAACATTTGCCTACTCCACGAACCTACGAATAATTCCGCAGTGTTTTGTGAAAATTGCACCTATTAGTGTGTTCGTGGATAAGGTAAATAATTAACGGAAGGTTGGCAGATCGCGTAGACTTCACTCAAGTCTCGTATATTTGCCAGTCTTCCCCGAAGGAACTTTATGGATAGTAAAAAAATATCCTGCAAAGTCGGTGAAGCTGAATTTGTTTTCGAAACCGGTAAGTTAGCAGGCCAGGCAGACGGAGCCGTACTCGCCAGACTTGGCGACACGGTAGTTTTGGCGACCGCAGTTATGAGTAAAGGTGCCCGCGAGGGTATAGATTTTTTCCCGCTCTTGGTAGATTATGAGGAACGCTTATACGCAGCGGGTAAAATAAAAGGCAGCCGCTGGATAAAGCGCGAAGGCCGCGCAACCGACGAGGCTATTTTAAAAGGCCGGGTCATTGACCGCACGTTGAGGCCCATGTTTCCGGAAGGCATGCGCAACGACGTACAAATAATTTCCACCGTACTTTCCATAGACGGCGTAAACGAACCCGACATGGTGGCGGTAAATGCCGCGAGCATGGCTTTGGCCGTATCGCGCATCCCATACGACGGGCCTGTGGCTGGCGTGCGCGTAGGTAAGGTAAATGGCCAATATGTGGTAAACCCTACCCAAGAGCAGCAGGAACAGTCAACCATGGATTTAATAGTGTGTGGTACCGGGGAACACGTAATCATGGTGGAAATGGGCGCAAAATTCGTGACTGAAGCCGAAATTATAGAGGCGGTAAAATTTGCCCAACCCCATTTAGGCACGTTAGTGAAATGCCAGCAAGATTTTGCCGCACAGCTCGGGGTAACCAAAGCCGAACCTATTATTGTCAAACCCCATGAACAAGTAATGGCCAAAGTTAAGGAGCTGTTAACTCCCGAAAAAATGGACGCGGCTATTTATGTGACAGGCAAGGACCTTCGAGAAAGCAATATTGCCACGTTGACCGAAGAAACCGTAGAAGCCGTTAAAGCAGCCTTGGGTGACATTGAGGGCGTAAGCATACAAAAGGAAGCTTTGGGCGCTATAGACAAGGTGTTAAAGAAATACCAGCAGAAACAGATTTTGGAAAATGAAAAGCGAGTAGACGGCAGGAAACTTACCGAGACCAGGCCTATTTCCTGCGAAGTGGGTGTGCTGCCGCGTACGCATGGCAGCGCCTTATTTACCCGCGGTGAAACCCAAGCGTTAACTACCATTACGTTGGGCAGCCCCGGAGACGAGCAAATGCTCGACGGCATGGAAGACCCGCTCGACGGCCGTGCCAAACGCTATATCCACCATTACAACATGCCGGGATATTCCGTAGGCGAAGTTGCGCCTATTCGCGGCCCGGGAAGGCGCGAAATTGGCCATGGTGCTTTGGCAGAACGTGCGGTAGAAGTGAGTTTGCCGGTTAAGGAAGAGTTTCCCTATACTATGCGCTTGGTTTCTGAAGTCTTGTCTTCTAACGGTTCAACTTCCATGGCTTCGACTTGTGGCTCTACCCTTGCGCTTATGGATGCCGGTGTACCGTTAAAAAGGATAGTTGGCGGCTGTGCCATGGGTTTGGTA
>CAYOXN010000043.1:5222-9373 GCA_964407965.1 uncultured Candidatus Saccharibacteria bacterium | reverse complement strand
TTTCGGTAGCCAAGAAATAATTACGTACATAGCGCGGTGGGGGGACCGCGCTTTTTATTTGTCTTGTTTGGATAACGCCCCCAGTTCTGCCGCAGCACTTCCCCTCCTCGTCCCAATGCAGCGAGGGGAGAGGATGTCCGTTATACGGACAGGTGAGGGTGTAGTCTAGTTAACGCTCGCAGCCTGTCGTATTGTATAAATTTACCTGGCTTGTTTAGGGGTGTTTTATTTTGGTCTTTAGACAGCTTATTATTTATGTTAAAATGCCTATATGAGTACACGTAAAGAACAACTGGGCAGGACAGGTGGGAAAATGCGCTTTGGAGAAGAGACAAACCCCACCACAGACCTGCCAAATTTTTTAAACACCAATAAAGCCACCGAAACCAGACCCCAAAAAGGTACGGTAAACCCTAAAGGGCCTGAGTCAAAAGGGGAAGACGAAGCTACCGTGTTAATGAATTATGTGCGCGAACTAATATCCCAAACCCCTCTTGGCATTTCGGAGCCATTAGATTTTTGCAAGAAAATAAATGAAATAGCCAAGCAAACCCCTCCCGCCGGGGGCTTGCGTTTTAGGGCGGCATTTAATGCAAATAACCAGTCATTTTATTTTGATTTTTTTAGAGGTGAAAAAAATATGTATATTAGTTTTGGCCCAATTCCTGCAGAGCAAGTGCTTAACCATTAAATCCATTGCTTATGAACATAACGAATTTACAAAAATTAAAACCCAAAAAGTTAATAGTTTTTGACCTCGATGGGACTTTGGCGCCTTCCAAGTCTATTATGGATAAGGAAATGGACAGCTTGTTGGCAAAATTGCTCAGCGAAAAAAAAGTGGCCGTAATTGGAGGCGGAAAATACCAGTTGTTCCAAGAGCAGCTTTTAAAGGAATTTACAGGTCCGAAACAGTTGTTAAAGCATTTATTTTTATTCCCCACTACTTCCACCGCATTTTATAAATATGACCGGACCTGGAAAAAGGTGTATTCCTTAGAACTTAGTAAGGAAGAAATACGGACCATTAAGCAAACCTTTGACAAGGTATTTAAGGAAATTGGCTACCAGCATCCCAAAAAGACTTACGGGGTAATTATAGAAAACCGTGGCAGCCAAGTAACCTGGTCAGCCTTGGGCCAAGATGTAGTAAAGGTGTTGGGTAAAAAGGGTGTTGCCCTAAAGGACAAATGGCGCGATGAGAATACCGAACTAAAGCTAAAAATTGCAAAACTTTTGCAAAAATATTTACCAGGGCTTGAAGTCCGTGCCGCAGGGCATACTTCGGTAGACGTGACCAAAAAGGGAATAGACAAGGGGTACGGCCTTAAGCAAATAGAGAAACATTTAAAGGTAAAAATAAAAGACATGTTATTTGTTGGTGATGCCATATTTCCCGGCGGCAATGACTATGCGGTAGTAAGGACAGGGGTAGACTATATTAAAGTTAACAGTCCCGAAGAAACAAAAAAAGTAATTCAAGCAGTCCTGAAACAAGGTTAATTTTTGTTAAGTGCTTAACCTTATTCCTTACCACATAAAATTATAGAACAAAGGTGACCTTTGCGCTGAGCAAAGGTCACCTTTGTTTATTTTGTTAATTGCTTAAATCTTACATCTTACCACTTAAATCTAATTGAAAGAACGGCCTGCGCAGCTGGTGAGCTGGCAGGCCGTTGTCTAATGGCGCCGCGGCCGCGGCTAGTGTATTTGGTTGTGATGGACGAGCGTGTTGTGCTCGAGCCATCCTGCCTTGTCTGTCGCGTCAGCAAAGTGCTTCTGTACCACATCTGGCGAGCCTGTTGAGTAACCAATAAAGAGAAGGCTATTGTTTCCGCGGAAACGATCTTTAGATGTGGAATGAACGGGAAAGATGACGTAGTGGGCTTGTAGAGTACTTTCCCAGCGCGGTGGGCCAGGTTTTCCTGAGACCTGATATCCAAAAATTTCAGTATCACCGTCATGCGGTAAGACTAGGGGATCACGTGCCAAGATAATCATGGCAGACATACTTGGTCCTCCATGTATGTTGTTTTCGCCCGGCGGCGAATGAAAAATCGGCTGCGTTACAGCAAGCCGATTTTTTTCTTGACTTCTAAAAGTGTTTGGCTCGCAACACTGCGGGCCTTGTGGGCGCCTTCGCCCAAAATTTCTGCCAGAACCTGGGGTTTGGAAAGTAATTCTTTTTTCTTTTCGCGGAATTCGGCAAAGTAGTCGGTTATGTCCGTGGCTAAGGTTTCTTTAAGTTCGCTAAATTTGAGGGTGTTATTGCGTTGTAAATCCCGGAAATGGGCTATTTGTTCTTGGTTGCCAAAATGTTCAAGTAATCCAAAAAGGTTTTCTACGCCGGGCGATTGTTTGCCTGGTTCGCTGGCAGTAACCGCCTTTTTTAGCTTGCGGTGTATTTCTTTGGACTCGTCATCTAACAAAAGCGCTTCGTCACCTGTTTTGCTCATCTTTTTTTCCGGGTCAGAGAGCGACATTATGCGCAAGGGTTTCCGTAAAAAGGTGTGCGGTTCGGGAAAAATTTTGCCGAATTTATTGTTAAATTTCCTGGCAATTATGCGGGCCAATTCCACATGTTGGACTTGGTCTTCGCCCACGGGTACGGCTTCGGGCTTGTACATTAAAATGTCTGCGGCCATCAGCGCCGGGTAGGTAAGCAATCCCGCATTTATGCTTCCCGCATGCTGCTTCGTCTTGTCCTTGTACTGCGTCATGCGTTCCAATTCGCCCAAAGGGGTAATGCAGTTAAATATCCACGCTAAGGTGGCATGTTCTAACACATGGTTTTGCAGAAAGAAAACGGATTTTTGCGGGTTTATGCCGGCAGCCAAGTAAGTCGCGGCAACGTCTAGCGTATTTTGGGAAAGTTCTTTGGGTTCAAAAGGGGTGGTTATGCCGTGCAGGTCGGCTATAAAAAAGTAACAGATATGGCCTTGCTCTTGGAGCTCGACAAATTGCTGCAGCGCGCCCAAGTAGTTGCCTATATGGAGTTTGCCGCTGGCCCTAACCCCGGAAAGAATAGTTTTATTCATGCTCAAAGTATAACAAAATCTTACCAAAAGAAAAAGCGCCTTTGGCTGGTTGCCGCCGGCGCTAGAGCTTGAGGATTTGGGTACGCAAGGTGCCGCAGCCGGCTTCCTTGGAAATGCCAAGGTTGCGCAGGATTTGCGGGGTTATGCCGTGAGCTTTTAGTTCGTTGACGAATTGGTCGTTTTTCCCGGCAACAAAGCGGATTTTCAGGCCTTTTGCCCCGCCGTTAAACGTCGAGACCTTAAAGCGGATCCGGGTTAATTGGGGGTCAAACTTTTTGCACAACGCCACCAGGTTTTGTGCATCTTGTGCCCGGTTATTTTCCCAGCCTTTTGGTCCGCCTATCATAACCGTATTAATGACTAACTGCTGGCCCAGTTCCTGCGCCCATTCCAACGCCAGGGGTAGGGTATTAAGCAGGCTGTCTTTACCGGTTACGGCGGGCAAAAATTCTTCGCGCCGCTCGTCATAGTAGTGGCCGGAAAGCTGTGGTTGGAGCGAAAAGTTTAGCCATGGGGTTTTGAGCAGTTGCCGTAACGGCTCATACAGGCCTACGGTAGAAAGCGAAAAGCTGAGCTTATATGACCTGTTCAGGTAATGGATTGCTTCCAGTACTTGAGGCAAATTTTGCAGCGGCTCACCTTCGCCCATAAACGAAGCGTGCAGGGTGGAGTAAGGCAGACGAATGCGGTGGGTGCCCGGTGAATCTTTTACGGTCCATACAAACTGGTCTATTATTTCCGGTGCCGTAAGCAGTCCGGCAAATTTGCCGACTCCCGTCAGGCAATGCAGGCAAGCGGTTTGGCTTTCGGCAAGTTGGCAACCGGCGGCTGTTGAAAGGCAAACCGAGAACGTCCTCTGCACTTGGGTGCCGGAACCGTACTTGCCGCCCCGAAGCACCATGTTAGAGCCGTTCTTTGCCTTTAGCCAATAAAACCCGGTTTCTATAATAGCGTCTTCCAGCCGCGGCACCATAAACAGGTTTTTGCCATTACCGCGTTTGTCCACCCGTTTGGCTAAGCTGGCCAGACTGGTTTCCGGTCGGCCGTGTTCGGTCAACATTTCCGAGCCTGTGAGCAGGGTGTTTACCGAGGTAACCAATTGCCGGAAGCTGG
>CAYOXN010000043.1:0-5212 GCA_964407965.1 uncultured Candidatus Saccharibacteria bacterium | reverse complement strand
ATTGGGCAAGTATTTGGTTGCTCAAAAAAGTTTTGCCCACGACCAGTATAGGGACCGTGGGGTACTGCTGCCGAGTTTTGGCAATTTCTTCCATGTCCTGTATGCCGTTGTAGAGCACCAGGTGGGGAAGGGTGGTACCAAATTCCTGCTGGAAAACCGTTAACCGTTTTTTTCGTAAGGCAT
The DNA here is from genome assembly GCA_964407965.1 of uncultured Candidatus Saccharibacteria bacterium. GTDB lineage: Bacteria > Patescibacteriota > Doudnabacteria > UBA920 > UBA920 > CAZPRQ01. Next base: position 5,029 of record CAYOXN010000043.1, on the reverse strand, counting down.
ATAGGAGCCTGTTGGCGTAGTACTGCGGGAACCCAACAAAAGCTATCCTCTTGGTTTCCATTCATCCTCCTTAGCCATGTGAATTGCCATCTGTCCTAAACTGTAATAATCAGTAGTTTCATAATTAATTTTTTCTTAATGGAAGTTTAACAATAAACTCGGAACCTTTGCCTAGTTTGCTTTGCACCCCAATGCTCCCGCCGTGCTGTTCGACAATTTCTTGGCAAATGGAAAGCCCAAGGCCTGTACCGCCGCTTGCCCGGTCACGGGCTTTTATGGCCCGGAAAAAGCGTTCAAAAATATGGGGCATGTCAGACTCGCTTATGCCTATGCCGGTGTCCTTAACGCTTAAGCAGGCATATGGCTTGCGTACGCTTAGTCTTACGGTAATAATGCCGCCGGCCGGGGTATACCGTATTGCGTTTGTGAGCAAGTTGCGTATTACGGCAGCTAACAAGGTACTGTCACCATACGGGAAGGCGGGGCTAAGTTTGGTAAGGAGGCGGAGTTTCCGTTGTTTGGCTACGGGTTTTATTTTAGCAATTTCTTTACGGGTTAGCGCTTGGAAATTTAATTGTTTAAATTCGCCGAACATGCTGCCTCGGTCTGCCGCATTGAGCAGGCTTATGTCTCCCAGTAACTCTTTCATATGCAGGGTTTCGTCGCGGATAGAATCTAGAATATTTTTTAAGGGCTTGGGTAAAGTCTGTTTCCCGAATTTCATGTTTATTACGTCCAAACTTCCTAATATTATGGTAAGGGGCGTGCGGAGCTCGTGTGAGGCATTGGCAAAAAATTGCGTTTTAAAAACCAAAGAATCTTCGAGTTCGCGTTTTTTCCGGCTTAACTCTTTGGCATATGTGCTGAGCCGACTGTTCAAGCGCGAGTTTGCCTGTTGCAGTTCTTTTTGGGTTTTTACCAGCTCGGTAACGTCCTGGGCTATGGAAATAGCTCCCCGTATGTTGCCATGGCCGCTCAAAATTGGCACGGCCGTAAGCGACATGTCGTACCATTTGTTTTGGAGTTCGGCATAATGCCGGAACGGTTGTTTATGGAACGGTATGCCGTACGTGAGGAGGTTACGGTACTTTTGCGCCAGCTCGGGGTTTTTTATTTCCCGGCTATGCAACAAATTTTTGCCCACCATGCTGGAGGCTGGCTTGTCGGTGTAATAGGTAAAATTTTTATTCACCGCAACTATCTTGCCTTTGCGGTCAATAATAATAATGCTGGCCGGGACATGGTCAAACAGTTTGCCGGCCATATGGGCTTGGTGTTTTAGTGGAGAAGTTTTAGTGAACATAGTTAAACCAGCTTATAGCCTTTCCCGTAAATGGTATAAATATGTTTTTCGGCACAAGCGTTATCTATTTTGCGCTTTAAGCTCGCCATATGCACGTCGAGCGTGTTGTTTGTAGTCGGCTTGTAGCCCCAGACTCGCTCTATGAGCATGGTACGCGAACAGACCGTGCCTTTTTGGCGCATGAGCAATTCCAGTAACTGGAATTCTTTGCGCCCCAATTTAATAAGTTTTTCACCGCACCGGACATTTCGGGCAGAAGTGTTGAGTTCCAAAGAATTGGAACGCAAGGTAACAGGTTTTAACTCTGGAGTTCTCCGCAGCAAGGCGTGAATACGCGCGGTTATTTCGGGCAAAGCAAACGGTTTTATGAGATAGTCGTCCGCACCTGCATTTAGCCCTTTAACTTTGTCGTGGATCTGGCCCCTGGCCGTGAGCATTAAAATGGGAGCGGTATTGCCCATGCTGCGCAGCCTTTGGCAAAGTTCATAACCGTCGCCGTCAGGTAGCATTATGTCTAAAATTATGGCGTCGTAATCGTACGTTTCCAAGCGCCGCATGGCCTCGGTGCAGTTACGGGCAATTTCCACGGTAAATTTGGCATGTTCAAGACCGGTTTTTAGCAAACCGGCTATTTTATATTCGTCTTCTACAATTAAAATGACCATGGCGTTTTGTGTCTTTATGGTCGCAGGTATTATCCCTTTCGTCAATAAGTCAGGTTAAGAATTTTTTCAGTTTTGTCTGTTACTATAGTAATGGCTTGGCTATTATGGCTGGCCGCGGGCGCATTACCGCTATGCGCCCGCATAAGAAAGCAAAATAAATGGGTCAAATTTGAAACGCTCCGCCCACAATTTGATTTATTGGGTTTTGCTAGTTATTGCCGGCTTATATTTGGCGTTTTTTATTTCCTCTTTAGTCATGGAAATTTTACTCAGCCTATGAATTGGCAAGACCGGTATAAGACGTGAATGGCCCTATCCGGCAGTTTCCATGGGTGGTTTAAAGACCATCTTCTTGGGAAATGGCCATGAGTTACTATGGGCATTAGAAAGTTTATTTTGACTGTTTCCAGGAAGACGGTTTTTCCAGTCAGGAGCGTATGTTTAGGCATTGGTCGAAACATGCTCCGGTAAGGAAGCTCCGTCTAAAAATATTTAACATTCCAGGAGCATTCGCAGAAGCAAACTATTGGGGTAGTTTGCGGGAGCGGATGTCTCCAAGGAGGGGGTGCATGCAGTGGCTTTTTGCGGGCCCGTAAAAAGTTGTAGGGGGGCCCATTTTTGGGGTGCGAGGGCTGACTCGATTTGGCCCCGCGCCCCAGGCATGGACAAAATAAATTCCCGCTACGCGGAGCGTGGCGGGAATTTATAGTTTCAGGACGGGTTAAATTTCAATTACAACGGGCAATATCATAGGGCGGCGTTCGGTTTTTTGGTAGAGGTACTCGCCAATTTCGTCGCGAATGACATTGCGCAAGTACGCCCAGTTCGGTTCCAGCTTTTCTTTGCCTTTGCTGTCAACGAGTTTGCGGACTTCATGTTTTACTTCGCGGATAAGGTCGTCATTGCCTTTCATGTAAATGAAACCTCGGGAAATAATATCCGGTTGGTTAATCATTTTACCGCTCCGGCGGTCAAGCGTCATAATAATGACAAACATGCCGTCTTTGGCCATGACTTGGCGGTCACGAATGACCACTTCGCCCACATCGCCAATGCCTAGGCCGTCTATAAAGACATAACCGGTGGTAAGGTTGGGGTCTTCTACCACTTTAGCCTGTTGGGCGGAAGTAATTTCCAATATTTGGCCGTTGTCCAGCGCAAATATATTGGGGTCAGGAATGCCCATGGTTTTAGCCAGCTCGGCGTGGGTGACTATCATGTGGTGTTCGCCGTGGATAGGCATGAAGAATTTGGGTTTTACTAAAGCCATCATGAGCTTAAGTTCTTCCTGGTGGGCGTGGCCGGAGGTGTGGATGTCCAGAATTTTGCTGTAAATGACATGGGCCCCGAGGCGCGTAAGGTTGGAAAGGACAGCGGCTACCGAGCGTTCATTGCCCGGAATGGGGGTGGCGGAAATAATTGCCGTGTCGCCCTTCTTAATTTTTACCGTTTTGTGGTCGCCGCGCGCCATGCGGGCAAGGCCGGCGGCATCTTCGCCTTGGCTGCCCGTGGTTAAAATGACAATTTGGTTGTCGGGATACTTCTTAGCTTGTTCAGACTTAATAATGATTTTGGGCTGAATTTTAAGGTAACCTAACGACAAGGCAATTTCAATATTATTGACCAGCGAGCGGCCAGTAACTATAACCTTACGGTTGTACTTGGCGGCGGCGTCAAAAACCTGCTGGACGCGGGAAATGTTCGTGGAGAACGTGGCAAAAATAACCCTACCTTTTATTTCCGAGAACGTGCGGTCTATGGTAAGGCCAAGTTCGCGTTCGCTCATACAATACCCGGGCTTTACCGCATTGGTAGAGTCGGACATAAGCAGCATAACGCCTTCACTGGCAAATTTGGCAATTTTTTGGAATTCCGAAGGTTTGCCGTCTGCGGGGGTGTGGTCGAATTTCCAGTCGGTTGCGTACATAATTTGGCCAACCGGTGTGGTAATGGACAAGCCAACCGAGTCAGGAATGTTGTGGTTAAGCCTAAAAAAGCGGATTTTAAAATTGCCGAGCACAAGCGTGTCGTCTTTGCTTACCACGTTTATGCGGGAGCGGCCTAACAGCCCAAATTCTTCCATGCGCTTTTTAACAAAACCGGCGGTAAGGGGCAACGTATAAAGAGGGGGATCGCCAATTTTAGGCATAATGTACGGAATGGCGCCAATGTGGTCCAAGTGACCGTGCGTAATAATAACCCCGCGAATGCGGCGTTTGTTTTGTTCCAGCCATTTGGTGTCGGGAATAATATAGTCTATGCCCGGCATGGTTTCGTCGGGGAAGGCGAGACCCATATCTATGACAATTAAATCATCGCCGTATTCCAATACGGTCATGTTTTCACCCACTTCTTCTACGCCGCCCATAGGAATGATCCTAAGGTTTTGGCGGGAAGAAGTATAAGGGCTGGTGGTAACCAAACCCGCGGGTTTTACGGTTTCTTCCGTACCCGTGGCTTGGTCTATAAGGGCATCCAACCGGTCATTTTTGTGGCCGGTATGGCTGCGGAGAGGCGGGTGTCCTGCCGAACTATGTTTGCCGGCATGGCGACCCGAGTAATTAGTTTTTTTAATCATAAAAAACGTTGAGGATTCAAAATGCGCGAAAATCCTTTACTTATAATAAACGCTAAAACATAGGTAGCTCTCGAACGAGCTGGTTAAGCGAATTTAGGCCTGCGGGTCAAATGGCTTATAAGGCCGATCTGAACCTGCTGCGCAATTAACACATGAATGACTACCACGAATGATAGGCAATCATGTATTAAATGTTGCTAAAAGAGAGGCTAGAAAAGTCAAAATTTCCTTTTGTTTCTGGGGGAATTTAACTTGTTGTATATATTATAGCACAGGGGGGAGGAATAGTCAAATAGGAATTTTAGAAGTGAGAATCAAGAATTACCTGCCCGCCATTGGCTTCGCCTTCAGGCGATGGCAGGCGGGAGAATCGAGGTGGGCTGCAATCCTTTATCCTTTACCTGCAAAGAATCAAGAATCATGAATTATGAATCAAGAAAGGCTTCAATCCTTGATCTTTTAACCAAAAGCTAAACCGAGCTA
>CAYOXN010000042.1:8189-9440 GCA_964407965.1 uncultured Candidatus Saccharibacteria bacterium | reverse complement strand
GCCTGCCAACGCCTCGAAGCGTAGCTAGTGGCGGGCAGGACACCTAATACCTAAAGCCTAATTTAGTAGAGATATAAATTTTATTTAATTCTGGTCAATTTTATTTAATTTTACTTAATACTCCCATGTCCCGACCCTTCCATCCCCTTACCATAAAAGTCCTTGGCTTGTTGGTAAAAAAAAACAAGCTTTCTTACCCCGAACTGCATAAGCACATTTGCCCCGAAAAACCTTACAAATATTTTTACAATATTATGTACAGGCTGGAAACAGAAAAGCTTATAGAAAAAACAGACGACGCTGGCCTGCTTATGGCGAGCATAACGGCTGACGGAAAAACCCTGGTAATGCGCAAAGCGCCCGAGCGGGATGGTGTATGGAAAATGGTTATTTTTGACATTCCGGAAAAACACAAGTATGTCCGAAATGTCCTTCGCGCCAAACTCAAAAGCCTGCAGTTTAAAAAATGGCAAAACAGCATTTGGGTTTCCCCCTATGCTCTCGATGAGGAATTAGAAGAAGAAATGAGGCAGTTGGCAAAAAAATTCTTTGTCCGGCTCATTCGCACTACGGACATAAACGAAACGGGCGACTTGGAAAAACTGTTCCAATAACCCACAGATCACAGATATTCACTAATACACAGATAATTAACCCCCTTCTGCCAATGGCGGAAGGGGGTTAATCTATAAAATCTGTTTTATCTGTGATCTGTGGACTACCTGCTGCACATATTCCTTAAGGGGACAAAGCTGCCAACTGGCATTTGGCGGTCTGCGTCGTTTGCCGGCACTACTGCCGTAAAATCGTTGTCCTTATTCCAAGAATTATAGACCAATAAGGAAGGATACGGCATGCGGGCATTGCTATGCACAAAGTACACGGTACCGTTGTCGTTTATGTTCAATCCCGGGCTATGGGCTGCCTTAGGGTCGCTAATTAAGGTCCCTAATGTCATGCGGTCAAGTTCCGGTGCGGTAACGGTAAGGACAGAAGTAAATTTAAACCCTAAACCGGTAAACACTTCGGCGGAAACAAACCCCCGCTTCATCCTGCCGTCTATAAGGTAGACGGTCGGGTCGCCAGGTTTTTTGACTAACGCGCCGTCTTCCGGCAGCAAAATGTCAGACTGGCTTAAGGCAGAATCGCTTTGGGTAGCCGTAACGGCATCTTGGAATTCATAGCCATAACTATACAGCATGCCTGGGTTGGTTATGCCTTTTTTCATTCCATTTTGGAGCAAGTAATAGG
>CAYOXN010000042.1:0-8152 GCA_964407965.1 uncultured Candidatus Saccharibacteria bacterium | reverse complement strand
TGAACCGCTCGGAGTGGGGGTTGGGCTTGGCGAAGGGGCAGGACTCGGTGATGACGATCCGCCCGAAGGTGAAGGGCTCGGGGAAGGCGATGGGCTGGGTGATGGTGAAGGGCTCGGGGAAGGAGAGGGACTGGGCGAAGGGCTGGGGCTTACCGGCGTACCGTCGCTTAGAGTGGTAACGGTACTAGTAGAAGGGCCGTAAGAAGCACCCGTACTGTCGAATAAAAATAATGAATAATAATACGTGGTAGACGGTTGGACAGTGCTGTCCGAATAGGTTGAACTTGTACAAGCTAATGTTGCCAACGCTGTTTGCCCGGTAGTAGTCATAATAAACCCGGACGTTGAGCGGTATAATTTTATATTTTGGCAATCATCTACTTCTACGGCCTCCCAGTCTATTACCGCTGGCGAAACCGCATAGGCAATATAGGGAATACACAACACCGCTATTATGGCACTGGCAACTATGCCTTTTAAGCTTTGGACAGCTTTCATATTTGTATCATTTTTTTAATTTCAGAGTAAAAGGTTATTGTTATTATAGCATTTTTTTTGCAATTTGTTTACTATTTCGGCCATTTTGGCATATATAAGCAGGTTATAAGCTATAGGGAGTTTTTATACGACGTATGGTCGTATATATCGAATAAGTCATATAAGACTTATTATCGGAATTTAACTTGCCCTCGCACTTTTACGGCTGGCGCACTGCCCGTGCCGCCGGCGCCGGACTTGGAGCTAGTTTGGGTTGACCCAAAAGAATAAAAACTGGCAGGGTCTGACTGGTTTTTTACTTCCGTTTGTATCCAATCTATGGTGCGGGCAATAGCCGAGACACGGACTTCGTCTATACTGCCTTGGAATAATTGCGTACCGGTTGGCGTGCGGAGCCCGATAAATTTAGCTTCGCCCGAATCGGTCCAAGTTTGGGAAGCTTGCTCAAAAGAAGTACCGTAAGCCACGCCATCTATATACCACGTACCGGTGTCACCGGAGCCATTCCTGGCAAATGTAACATAGTGCCAATTGCCATCGGTGGGATAGGTGTTAGCAGCGGTTGTCTGCTGGAAAAATCCAGGGACAATAAGGACAATCCTGTTGGTAATGTTAAATGTGCCTATTTCTATGCTCCAGTTGCCGGTAGTATTGCCCGAGGTAGTGGAAAATACGGTATTCCTGGCCGAAAGTTTATCCGGCGCAATTTTTACCCACGCAGAGAAAGTCATGGTGGTGGGAGAAGCCAAAAGGGTAAATGCGCTCGTAGACATATAACCGCTGGCCGCGCCAAAAGCCCCGGCACCGTCCACCTTGCCACTCGCGGCTGTAACACCTCCGGCATTGGTCATGGTATGGCCGCTAGTAATGGAATCGGCGCCGCTGAGCGTGGTACCGTCCGGCAAATGCCATACGCCTTTATAATTGGCATCCCAAACTCCTGTGGCATTCTGTTGGTCCGCCGCCCCGCTGTTGCCGTAATACAGGTAAATTACCGTATCGCTCGTCCCCGAAAGCGAGGGAATTTCCACCCAGGCCACTGTTTCGCCGGTACTCGATGCGTATTTTTCCAACTGGTGGTCAAGCTTGGTCGTGCCGTCACTTGAGGTAAACAACATGTCCGTGCCGTCGGTCTTGCCTACCCTGCCGCCAAAGGAGGTGTATTTTAATCCGCTGTCAGTTACGCTAAAGAGCATGGGGAAATTAGACAAGGAAGAGGAAGTGGCGACTTTGGTATGGTCAATGGTTATTTGTCGGCGGTACGTCCAGGAGGCGTTGTACCAGGCGGCGCCGGCGCTGGTTGCGGCCCCCACCTTAACTCCGGCTGCGCTGCGGGTTTGGGTTTGGGTGGCGCCAATGGCGTAAAAGCTTGCGGGATCGGATTGGTTGTTAAATTCGGTGGCAACCCAGTCGGCAGCGCGCGCAATGCCTTTGCTAACCCGAACTTCATCGCCAAAACCGTTCAACGTCTCAGATGCGGTGTCTTGAGTGTTAAAAAGAACCAATGTATCCACATCGGTGGTCGGCGCGGAATTACCGGTATTAGCCCAGCCGCCACCCACTGGCACACCATCTACATATAATTTTGCTGAGCTACCAGTACCAAAAGTATAAGTTGCGACATAATGATGGTAAGCAGTTGTATCTATGTCAGCGACATTATGGGCGAAGCCGTGCCATGACAAGTCATTACTCTCGCGATAATGTAAACTTATGGAATTACTGGTAGGTTCACCGACGCCCCCGCCGTTAAAGTCCAATTCAAAATTACGCTTGCTTGCAGAACCGGCTTTGACCAGCGAAATGATTGGCCTATAGCTTGTAGTGTCGGTGCGTTTGGCCCACGCTTCTACCGTTATGATTTCACCGTTGTTGAATGCCAGAGCACCCATGGCAGAACGCTTGGCGAAAGCCGCCGTACTTGTAGCGCTCGCTCCGCCGTCAATTTTGCCTGTAGCGGGATAGACTGTACTGTTGTTGGTCAAATTATATGCATTGGTGGTGGAATCATTAAGCGAAAGGGTGGTGCCGTTGCCCAAATGATACACTGCCTTATAAAAACTGTCCCACGTTGAAGTTGCGTTTTGCTGGTCCGCCGCTCCGCTATTGCCGTAATACATATAGAGAGTTGTGTCAGTTGCACCGGATAATGTGGGTACGTTTACCCATACAATGGTTTCACCGGTGGAGGAAGAATATTTTTCGATTTCGTGGTTAAGCTTAGTCCCGCTGCTGTCGGTAAACAGAATGTCAGTACCGTCGGTCTTACCTATTCTGCCGCCGAAGGAAGTGTATTTTAATTCGCTGTCAGTTACGCTAAAAAGCATGGGAAAATTAGACAAGGAAGATGAGGTGGCGACTTTGGTATGGTCAATGGTTATTTGCCGGCGGTAAGCCCACGAGGCGTTGTACCAGGCGGCACCGGCGCCAGACGAAGCTGCCGGCAAACTGCTTACAGTTTGCACGCCTAATTTGCCGTAAGCGTAAAAACTTCCCGGGTCGGACTGGTTAATAAACTCAGTCTGGATCCAGCCCACGCTTCTGGTCGCGCCCGAAACCCTGAATTCATCAAGTTTCCCATTCCAGTAGCTGCCGCCGGTGGAAGGGTTGCCGCCCAAAGAAAGCGTGGCTGCAGTATTGGCGGCGACAATTACCGCTTTAGTAAAATTCTGAATCCCGTCCAAATATATGGTGGCTACGCCGCCGGTTTGCACCACGGTTAAATAGTGCCAGCTGCCGCCGGTAAAACCTGTACCCGTCCAGCTCGAACCGCCGGAATTGCCGTAAGCTATGTGGCCGGAAGTTTCGCTGGTCACAAAAAAAGAATAATCGCGGCTGCCCGAGGCGCCTTTGTCATACACCGCGGCCGCGGAAGCATACGCATTTATATATATCCACGCGCTTACCGTGCTGTCCCCCGCACCCACGCCAATGGAGGCTGTGTTGGCGCGGGTAATTTCCTGGGCAGATCCGGAAAAATTCCCGCCGCCGCCGATTTTCCCTGCGGTAGCTGTGGCGCCGCTTACCGTGCCGGTGTTGGAGTTGGATGTGGCATCCGGCGCCGCCAAAGTGGTCCCATCGCCCAAATGCCAGACTAATTTATAATTGGTATCCCAAACGTCATTTGACCCGTCGGCCACGTCCTGCTGGTCGGCGGCGCCCGAATTGCCAAAATAAATATACAGCACTGTGTCGGTAGAAACCGAAAGCGTCGGGATTCTTACCCAAATTACGGTTTCACCGGTGCTGGAAGCATATTTGTCTATTTGGTGCGAAAGCTTGGTGGAGCCGTCGCTGGAAGTAATTAAAATGTCTGTGCCGTCGGTTTTGCCGACTTTGCCGCCGAAGGAAGTGTATTTTAAGTCGTTGTCTGTTACGGAAAATAGCATGGGAAAATTGCTCAAATCCGACCCGCCGGCGACTTTGTTTTTGTCTACGGTAATTTGCTTGCGGTAACCCCACGAAGCGTTGTACCACGCCGCTTCAACGGGTTTGGATTTTTTTACAGTCCAATAAAAACCCAAAGCCCCCACCAGCAAAACCATAGTTAAGAACATGGGTAAAAACCTCGTGAAAAATTTTGATTTGGAAATAAATTGCATATTTTTTTATGTCTTATGGGACTTAAAGGCCTAATTGGTGGTATAGGTCCTATATGTCTATTTTACCTTATTTTCCCAAAGTATATAACCTGTAAACTTCGGCTGCGGTAAGCGCGCGGCTGTAAATGCGGACGTCGTCCACGCTGCCGTCAAAATCTCCCGCATCACCCGCACAAATTGCCGGTGAGTATGCCAGCCAAATGTAGTTGCTAACGCCACTGGCAATATACGTGGCTTGGGAGGTGGTATTTTCCAAACTGCCGTTTACATAAATTTTCAAACCGCCGCTGGAGTCCCAGGTGTTAACTATGTGTGTCCACACACCGCTACTTATGGTAGATGTGCCGGTTACCGACACCCCTCCCCCATTCCAGCTGTAGCCGCGCGCATAGCCCGAGACAATGGCCATAGGCGGCAAACACCAGCCGGTTCCGCCGACTAGGGATGACATATGAATAATATTGCCGTCAGTTTCGCCTGTGGCCGGCTTGACCCACGCGGCAAAAGTGTAAGGCTGGTTAGACGTTCCGGCCTCACTAAAACCACTGGCTGTGGCGTACTGGCCGCTGCCCGTAAAATTCATAGCTTGGCCAATTTTGCCAATGGCCGGCACGGGACTGCCCGTGGAAGTGGCATTGCGGGAATTACCGCTCTTGTCATAATTCGTAGACCCCGAAACGTCCGAACCGTCAAAGCTCCATAAGCCCACTAAGCCGTCGGTCATTTTGGAATTGGTGGAAGCGTTAACTTTGGTTTCATTTTGCGCATACAGCGCGGCAATTTCCGCAGCCGACAGCGCGCGGTTGTAAACCCTTACGTCATCTATGAGCCCGTCAAAAGCGTCACTGCCTCCGCCGCCGCTACCTATCCTTAAATTGGTGGCGTTGCCAATATTTAAATTACTGACGGCTGTCTGGCCGACAAAAGCGCCGTTAAGATATAAATTTATATTCGAACCGTCATACACTCCAAATGCGTGATACCACACGTTGGTTGCCAGGCTAATTGTGGGGGTATAATATTTTACCCCGCCTTTGTCCACATAAAAATACAAAACACCGCTGTTCGCATATAAAACAAATTCATCGTTCGCCCAAAAACCGCCTTTGCTGACTATGGTTTTGTAGCTGGTGGTGGTATCGAGTTTAAACCACGCGCCCACTGAAAAACTATTGTTGCCAAAATTGAAGGGTGTAGAGTTGTTGGAATTAATGTTGCCGCCGGCAAAATCAATAGCGCCGCCGCGCTTGCCCGTAGCCCAGGAAACTGATCCGGAAAAAAAGCCGTTATAACCGTTGCCGGAAGAATCTCCGACCGCTGTGCCGGTACCGTCATTCATAGCCCAATAACCCACCAAGCCCTGGTTTGAAACTGACTTCCTTGTTACCTGCCCGCTTTCGTAAAGGGCGGTTACTTCGGTGGCAGAAAGCGCGCGGTTGTAAACCCGGACGTCGTCTATTTGCCCGTCAAAATGATGCCCTGTAGCACAACAGTAATCCAGCTTGGCAATCGTAAACGGATTAGAATCGTAAGATATGGTAGCTACCGTGTGGGAGTTGGTGCTAACTTGCACGCCATTTACATATAAATACAAGCTGCCTGATGAGGAATAGGTTCCCACGACATAATACCACTGGCCTGCGGGTAACGCAGTGGTTACACCATCATAAGCACCATCCCCAACATAAAAAACGAAAGTAGTACCTCCCGGGTAATAACCAAAATAATACCCCGTGCCATTGTTTAAATTCCCGCCGCTTTCCACTACAGGGCCCCACTCGGCATCTACGGCGTGCGGTTTTATCCAGGCAGAGACAGTTAAGGCAGTTGAAGGGTTGAGTACTGATGACGCGGTAACAATTACATGCTGGTCAGTGCCGTTGAAGTCTAAAGAGTTACCCCTTTTTCCGGCAGTCCACGTTGCACCGGTTATGGTGCCTGTGTTGCCGTTGCCGCTTGCGTCACCCGCTTTGCTACCAGTACCGTCGTTTAAGGGCCAATAGCCGACTAACCCTAAATTGTTGGGCGGTTTGGCCAAGCCGGCGGAGAGGGCTGGTTTAGGCATGGGGAAAAAGGCAGCCAAAAGGGCTAAGAGGAGTAAAGGGATGAATATCGTTTTAGAAGGTTTAAGGGTCATAAAAGGTTTAAGGGGAAGTTATGGGTGAAAAGGGCGGTGCCCTGAACCGGAGGAATTATACGACGACTGGTTCAGGGTAAAAATGGATAAAGGGTGAAATGGGTTTAAAGGGAGGAGTGGGAGTACGGGGTTTAAGAGGCATAAGGTGCGCCCATTACTCCCCTTTTCCCCATTATTTTATTCCCATTTCCAACTGCTAAGCATGTCGCTGACCATTTTTTCGTTTTGGAGGGTGGAAGATATTTGGTATAAATGTCCCGCGTGTACAAGCCACACTTCGCGCGTTTTTTCGCCTGCGCCGCTTGTGCTTACAAACGCTACTGCTCGCTCGCCGTTTACCAAAATATCCACTGGCTGCTCTACTGCCATATCCGGCAAGTCCTTGGAAATTCTTTGCGCTGTAATAGGACCCTGTTCGCTAAAGTCCGTAACATATATTTGTGTTTGGCGGTTTTGTTCCCCTGTTAATTTTACCATAAGCATTTCGCCTTCGCCTTCGGGAAAAGTGCCGGTGCTGAATTTTTCGGGAAGCGAAAAAGTAAAGCCAAAAAGAGGATGGGTGTAGCTAGAATTACTGCCTGGATTTTTTTGCGACTCGGATGTGAGGTTGGGGTTTTGAAAAATGGTTAGTTCTGGCTTTGATGTTGATTCTTCCTCTTTGCTTTTGCTCCAAACAAACGCTGCGGCTGCTAAGGCAAGGACAATAACTATTAACAGGTAAGGGAAATTTTTCTTCATAAAGTTTCTAATAACTTTTGTAGGTCTAATAAATCCTCTACAGCCTATTTTCCTGCCCCGCACCGGAACCATGGACATCGGAGTGACGGGTGCTGGGGTACCGGTTAATCTCCCAAACTAATAATAGTTGCCGAGGCAGATTCGTTTACCGGAAGCGGGCTTGGGTCACTCACTATGGGAGCAGGCGTCGCTTCGGGTTCCACTGCTGCCGTAGGGGTAGAAGAAGCGCTCGGCTCTAGTGCCGGCTCTATTGGCGCAGGTGAGGGTTCTGGAACCGGCGTTGATCCGCTGGAAATATTCAAACCCGATTCCGACTGGGTAGTTTCCGGTTGCATAAGGGCAACCCAGTCAAATGTGACTTCCTCCCCTACTGGTTGGCTCGTGGTAATGGTAAAGCCGGTCTGGTCTTTTTGCGTAACCCCATAGAAGAAATTGGGCAATCCGTTTATGCTGACCACTACTTTCGGCGTGTAAGGATACGGGGCGCTAAAGGTAACGCGGGTTTGGTTATGGCCAGGACGTAAAATGGCAGTACCCGCCGTGTCTTTGGCTACGGCAATTATTCCGCCAAACTGCGCTACCCCTGTAGAACTGATGCTAAAGTAGGTTTGGGTGCCTTTTTTGACGGTTAATACAAAATCGGCAGTGGAGGTTGCCGAAGCCAATATTTGCACGGAACCCTGGTTGTCTATAAGCAAACGGTCCACGCCATTTTGCTGGACTTGCAAAAGATTGCCGCTGCCTCTCTGGTTTATTACAAAAGCCGGGGTAGAAGTTGGCACGCCCTGGCCAACCTGGCCGAGTGTTTGGCCTTCGTCTTCACCAATAACAAACGTGTTGTTTATAACTTGGAACCCTGGTTTTATAAAGACCAAAACAGTCCCGCCCACAGCCGAACCGTCTTGTGGGGTAGAACTCGCATTGGCCTTAAAGTCTTCCAAAGCCACGCCCAACACATACCCCGAGCGGGTGGCTTTCATGGCATAACCGGGGAATTGGGCGGAAGAAGTAACAAAGTCACCAATGTGGATTTCGCCATTCTCGTTCGTGGCTTTTACCGGCACGCGGCCCACTAACCCCACGGCTTTCTTAAATTGGTTAACTTCGTTCCTACCGCCGGGGTTGTTGCCAATAAAGGCGGCCTGGCTGGAGACTATGCCTAAAATTTTCTGGTCAT
>CAYOXN010000041.1:0-9651 GCA_964407965.1 uncultured Candidatus Saccharibacteria bacterium | reverse complement strand
AAATTTCTAAAATTGTGAGGGTAGAAAATATAGCTCGCCGGAAAAGGGGAGAGGGGGAAATTGTCTTCCATACCGACGCTTGCCAGGCAGCCGTGTTTTTGGACATCCAGGTAAACCATTTGGGCGTAGATTTACTGACATTGAATGCGAGCAAAATATATGGACCCAAACAAGTGGGTTGCTTATACGTAAGGTCGGGGATAGGGCTAGAGCCGGTGCTCTTTGGCGGCGGACAGGAAAAAAACTTTAGGAGCGGGACAGAAAACGTTGCCGGTATTGTAGGTATGGCGAAAGCTTTTTCTTTAATTCAAACTGGTAGGGCAGATGAAAGTAAAAGATTAGCCTTATTGAGGAATTACTTCATAACTAATTTGAGAAAGCTGATACCCGAATTACTTATAAATGGTTACGACAGTTTTAGTAAAAAAGTAAGTGCTAACCGAAACAAAAAGTATCGGATAGAAAAAAAACCGGAAACCCAAACAGACTTAAGGCTCCCAAATAATATAAATATTACTATACCGGGAGTTGAGGGAGAGATGCTTATGTTGTATTTGGATGCCTATGGCATTAGCATTGCCACAGGCAGTGCCTGTACTGCAACATCTAACGACCCTTCGCATGTCTTAAAAGCAATAGGCAGGTCTGACAAAGAGTCTTTTTCTAGCATACGGATTACGCTGGGAAAATATACTACAAAAAAAGACATTGAGTATACAACCCAAGTCTTAAATGCAGTCGTTAAGGAGCTTAGGGGAATAAAAAACGATAATTACTAAACAGCTGAGAGGCGCTTAAAAACCCTAGGGAACTAGGGTTTTTAAAATACCTAGTGCGTCGCACAATGTATCTTATACGACGCTCAAGCCATTTCTTTTCGTTTTTCTTTCTTTAAGCTCCAGTCTGGTTAATCTGTAATTTCACCTAAAAATTACTAAATTGCCCTATAGTATTTTTAACCGTATCTTGTTTACCTCTAGCCTCTTGCTATTTGCTTAGATCAGTTAAATCTTATCTATTTATTGCATTTATAATTCGTACTTATATTTAGTTTAAGATACACGATCGAATATAATAAAGAGTACTCCCCTCTTTGGGTCTTATAATTAATAAACCCCGGTCATACCGGGGTTTATTAAGAATATTTTTATTTTGTAGGACAACTTGTGCCTAGGTCTATATGTATATGGTAGGTTTGGTTTCTGTCTGTTCCGGGATTAATCCTGGACTCATCTATACCCGCAGCTTTTGCCGCTGCATAAACCGCTCTGCCTACCTTACTGCCTTCTTTCGTCACTATATTGAAATAATTATTGCTTCCATCTGCAAAATCTATGGCGCAGCCTTTGTAGTGGTAAGACCCTTCGGTGTGTTTGCCGTATCCTACAACAGATGTAACTAAGGGATTATCAACATTATTTTTAATGGCAACATTGTAGCATATGTCCTTTAAAATTTTAAACATATTTTCCGAAATGTTGGCTATTTCTTTTTCTTGTGTCGGGCCTGCAAATTTGCATCCACGGTTGCCTTCGTTGGGCCAGAAGAGTTCGCTGGCTTTATGGCCTGCGCCGCCAGTAACAGAGGTGACATTACCAGAATTGTCCAAGACGACATTTACCGGTTTGTCCGCGGTTTGGACTTTGACGCTTGGGGGTTGGATGTTTTTGAATTGGATGAGTTCTGGGTTTATGGCTTTAAGGAATATATAACCCATAAACAAAATAACGAAAGAAGTTATGGTGGAAATGAGGATGTCTTTGGCTTTTTGTATAGACTCGTTGTTGCCTTCGGCGGACATGTAGAGGTAGCCGGCAATGACAATAAACAAGACGCCAATGGCGGCTGCCAAAACTATGGCAAAGCGGTACATGCGGTTTATGCAATTATATAAATCGTATTTAGCCTCATTTCGCGCACCTGATTCGTAATTGAGCTGGACGCTGCCTGAACCGCTCGTTATGGAAGAGCTCCCGCTTTGGTCAGGAGTTTTAGATTGGTCTGTGGGAGTGCATAAATATTCTTTTATTTGCGCTTCCACGCCGCTGTATTGGGTAACTCCCTGTGTTGGGTCGTTACTGTTTATGGCATAAGCAACACCCGCATGCGCAAAAAGCATTTGCAAGCCAATGAGCACTATGAAATATTTTTTTGCTTTGTTCATTTTGGTTTTATAATTTGTAAAATGCCGATAAATCGGCGAAATCCATTATAGTTAAATTACAAAAAATCCAACGGGTTATACGTATAGCCGTAGGGCACTTTATATGGCCCGTAGGTTTTGCTGTAAGCGCCGGAGTTTACGCCAAAGCCTTCCGCATCGTAGACGCCGAAGTGGATGTGGTAGCCGCGTTCAGGGCCATACAGTTTTTTTGTGGTATTGCCTGTGTTGCCTTCGTAACCAATAACGTCACCCTGGCTGACTTTTTGGCCAGGGCTGACTTTATAACTGCGCATATGCCCGTACAGCGTTATAATGTTTACGGTCCCGTCTTTGAGGCTATGTTTAATGGCCACCCAATTGCCGTAAGCGGTATCGGAGCTGTCGGTATACAAAACCACACCGTCGGCTGCGGCGTATATGGGTTCGCCAGCCGGAGCCGCAATGTCTATGCCATTATGGAACGAATAGCCCAATGAGGTAAAACCAGTATTGCCATAGCGCTGCGTTAAAACGCCGTCCATAGGATACGCGAGTATGCCTTTGGCTTTTGGGGTACTTTTATTGCCCAGCTTTTTACGAATTTCCGCGTCGAGACCGTCGATTTCTTTTTGGATATCGGCTTCTTCTTTTTTACTCTGGCTCAACAGTTTTTGGTAGTTGCTTTCTATACCACGGGTTTGGTTGAGCAGGACTTGCTTTTGGCCGCGTTGCTGCTCTAAATCTTGTTGGCTAATTTCCAGCTGGTGTTTAAGCTCTTCCAAGCTCGCCAATTGGACTTCCAAGTCTTTTTGTTGGGCTTCCATGCGGGCTTTTAAGTCTTTGATCTTTTGAAGGATTTGGTAAACTTTGTCCTGGAAGCTTTGGGTGTATTGGACCTGGTCCAAAAAATCAGAAAGGTTGCCGCTGGACAAAGTGGTCTTTAGTATATAGCTGTCATCGTACTCGTTAAGTTGAACGATCAGCTCAGCTAAAATTTTCTTGTTTTCGGCAATCTCTTTTACTTTTTGGTCTATAAGCTTTTCCAATTCTTGGATAAGCAGCTTGGTGTCGTCTATTTGGGTTTGTTTGGCTTGAATTTGCAGTTCTGCACGGGCGATTTCTTGGTCATATACCGAAATTTCCGAGCGAAGCGTGCTTGCGGTAGCCCGGGTCTTTTCTATTTGCGTGGTATATTGCTTTATTTGGGCATTTAGACCATCCAGCTTTTGTTGCATTTGCTTTTTTTGCTCGTTTAACTGGTCCGTTTCGTTATCGGCAAGCGCCAATGGAAAAAATACGGCTGAAATAAGCAAAATGCCGCCTAAAACACTGGCTTTAATTTTGGTTTCAAAATGTTTTTGCATTACTACTATTATACCAACTTTGATGTAAATTTCCAAACTTCTTAAAATAACAAACCCTACTCATACGAGTAGGGTTTAAGTTAGAGTTTGGAGATAGCTATGGCCAGCCGTTGCAAAATTTCTGCTTTGCCCGGGCCAAGTGCCAGCGTCGCGGCGACTTCTACCGGTGGCGGACTTTTTTGCATGCCGGTAAGTGCCATGCGGAGCGGCCAATACACTGTGCCGTTGTCTAAGCCGCTGGTTGCAATATAGTTTTTTATCTGGCTGTCCAAATGTTCTTGTGATAAATCCGTTTGGGCTTCCAGTAATGTGTGTAAATCCTGGAGCACTTTTTTAGTAACTGCCGCATCGGCTTTTTTCCAAATAAGGGTTTCGCCCGCATAGTCCAAACGCTCAAAAAAGTATTTGGTGCTCTCCCCTATTTCCGAAAGTTTTTTTAAGCGCTCCTGCTCCAATTTAGCTATGGCGGTTAGGTAGTCGTCGGAATATTTACTGGTGTCTGTCCCCACTGCTTGCCAAAAAGGCTTTAGTTTTTGGGCCAACTCCCCTACCGCCATGCGGCGGATGTATTGGCTGTTTATCCAGTCTAATTTGTTTATATCAAATATTGCACCGGATTTATTTACTTTAGATAGGTCGAATTGTTCAACAAGTTCTTGAAAAGTAAATATTTCTTGTTCAGTTTTTGGGTTCCAGCCAAGCAATGCCACAAAATTTATGAGTGCTTCCGGCAAGTACCCTTTGTTTAAATAATCTTCGGTGGCTACATCGCCTTGCCTTTTGCTGAGTTTGGATTTATCCGGATTTAAAATTAATGGCAAGTGGGCAAATTGGGTTGGCTGCCAGCCCAATGCATCATAAATGAGCAGATGCTTAGGGGTAGATGGGATCCATTCTTCCCCGCGAACCACGTGCGTTATGTTCATATAATGGTCGTCTACAACAACAGCCAAATGGTACGTTGGGAAACCGTCAGATTTTAAAATTACCTGGTCATCGAGTACCTTGTGTTCGTACGTAATTTTACCGTAGATTATGTCATGTATATCCGTTTGTCCCTCTAAGGGCATGGCAAAACGGACAACCGGCTTTTTACCGGCAGCATTAAATTCGGTAAGTTGTTTGTTAATCTCTTCTTCGGTTAAATTTCGGCACAGCCTGTCATACATGGGAGGTTTTTTTAAGGCGGCCTGTTCCTTACGCAGGTCGTCTAACCTCTGTTGTGAACAAAAACAGTAGTATGCTTTCTTTTTTTCTATAAGTTCATTGACATGCTTATGGTAAAGGTCGAGCCTTTGTGATTGCAAATAAGGGCCGCAGTCCCCCCTTTCTCCCATGGTCCCGTCTTCCTTTAAATAGAAACCTTCATCGAATTCTATCTCCATTTTTTTCATTACATTGAGAAGGTACTCAATTGCGCCCTCGACTTTGCGGCTTTGGTCGGTGTCTTCAATTCTTAATATGGAAGTGCCGTTACTGTGTTTTGCCCACAAATGTGAAAACAGGGCAGTTCGAAAATTGCCTATATGTACAAAACCTGTGGGTGATGGTGCAAAGCGGGTGCGGACCATGTAATTAGAGTTTAGAAGCTAGAATTAAGAATTAGGCTAACTCATTCCCAAATTAGAGCCAGGATTAAGCCAATAAACCCGAGGGCCAGGCCTGCAACTGCGCCTTTGGTGGGCAGTTGGTGAGTTATGAAATATGTAAGTATTGGTTCTGAGAGCAGTATTGAAGTTATGGAAATTACGGAAATAATCCAGATATTTTTAAAAGCCTGAAGCCCAAACATATAGCCGCATAACAACATAAAAGTGCTTATGAGCGCAACGCTACCTACCCGGGAAATGACAAACCAAAAGGGGCGGCTTTGGGTATAAAACATTTTAGCCGAGAGTATTTCGGCGTATATTACTAGCGATTCGCCGAAAAACAGTAAGCCCACGGAAAGTAGTTTTTTAGTCACTTTGAGGTAAAATTCCTTTAAATTTTGCTCAATCTTGAGCTATGTTGTCAATGCTAATTATACCTTTTTCAGCCATTTCTTTCAAATCTTGGAGGACTAGTTCGGCCAGGCGTTTCCTAAACTCGTGGACTGTCAGCAAAAGCTGTTCCGGCTTAACCCATTGGTAAGAATCAAATTCGACTATTGCGTGGTTAGTTAAATTTATTTCCTTGTCTGTGCCGGTAAAAGCAAAATACGCTATGTTCTGTTTTTGTCCGCGAAAGTCCCGGCTAAACCCTGGGAGCCAGGAGTAGGTATTGGTTTTTTGTGACAAATACAAGAAGCGTAGGGACTTTATGCCGACTTCTTCCCAAATTTCCCGTTCCGCCGCTTTGGCAATATCTTCCCCGTTTTCCAAGCCGCCCTGCGGCAGCATCCAGTGGTTGTTGTTGCGTTCAAAGCCGTCGGGCTTTCGCCTGCCCAGGAAAATTTTGCCTTCGGAATTTAGGATTACGCAGGCGACATTCTTACGGTACGGCAGCGTGGTATTTACCTTATAACGGATAAGCCAGTAACATAGCCCCACAGTGGCATTGAATATCCTGCCCAAACGGCGGGGCTGGGTCCATAAACGCCAGAGCCATTCAAGGCCGTTGGTACGGAAAAATGCGGGAGGATTTTTCTTTACGCCGGCAATATAGTCAAAAGTTCCGCCAAGCCCAATATATACCTTGGCCGGCAAATTGTCCTTATGCGAAAGTATCCAACCTTCCTGCTTAAGCGGGCCGTAGGCCACTAGCAGCATGTCGGGCGAGGCTTCTTTTATTTCTTGCAGCAGTGTTGGGTCGTCAGGGTTTTTATTGCTGAAACTTATGGATAAGGCCGGGTGCTTGGTTTTAAGTTTATCTGCCACGAGTTTGGGGGTGTCGCCAAAACCGCCAGCTAAAAATATTTTAAAATTATTTTCTGCTGCCACTTGGGCCAAGTCCCAAATGAGTTCGGAGCCGCTGATTTTTTCTGGCAGCATTTTTTTCATGTCTTGGTGATGGAAGAGTATATTTAACAAAGAGCCTGACATTTGCAGGGTTGCTTGGGCATGCTTTAGCCAATAATCACCAACATTAAGCGGGATTTGCAAGTACTGTTTGGCTAGGAACATACCTATGCCGTCGGCTACCGCAATGTCGGCCTTATTTAAAAGATTTTGGATTTCCGGGCTTTTTAAGGCATGGTAAAGAAACTCGGAATACAAAGTGGTTATCCAGGTTTTTTGTCCCGCCCGCGTGCGCTCGGTTAAGTATTTAAGCAGGTCTTGCTTGGTAATATTGCTAATAAACAAATTCCCAACAGGAATTTTTTCAAAATTTGTCATACATCAAGTATACCTAAAAACCTTGACAAAATAAAGGGTTTTAAGGTAAAATAAGTTTTCGTAAAATTCAAACAGAGGGGAAAGGATGGTAATCCAGAACGTGATTAAAAAACTTGTGATCGCGGAATTGTCGGGTGAGCGCGATGAAAGACGGTACGTATTAGGAAACCCTACGGGTACTATATGCGAAGTGCCAACACTGAAGTCCGATGTTAATGAGGAGATCTGGGTTAACCCAGATTATTGTCAAGAAACCTCATATTACAGCGGAGAGTTGGATGTGGTCTTAGCCCACCCGGATTGGCCGAATGATTTTGCTGCTCATGTCTGCGTAAGAGGTTTTAGTTGCAAGGTAAACAGCGCTGACGGAAAATGCGTAGAATCACTATCCGTTAATGTTGCAATTACCGGCATGCAGTCAGGATTTCGGCGCAGAATGACGATAAGTAGAATTCTGTAGCGAACCACGCGTTGGAGCCCCAACAGGGCCACCCGACGCTTTTTTATTTTTTATATAAAATACTGTATACTATAGGCATGGATTCTTTTGGAAATATAGCAAAAATTTCGCCAAAACTTAAGGCAAAACCCAAAAAAGACGTACATTTGCACTCCCCTGCCCACCTGCTCGCTGACGAATTATGCCGGCAACTTAACGACAAACGGCACTTTGGGTTTTATTTAAAAATGGCCACCCTTTATGACCATGCCTGGCTCCGCAAGTTATGCGGCGAAGTCCTGGAAGGCAGAGAAGTTAAGACTCCCGGCCGGCTGTTTGCGTACCTCATAAAAAAACGCAACCAAGAAATTAAAAACAGTGCCGCCCAATAATTTCCGCCGCTAATTTTTTTATATTATCTTTTTGTTTTTTAGTGTATATGGTTTTACCAATTATAAAATATCCCCATAAAGTCCTGCGTACACCTGCCGAACCGGTTACCTTTCCCCTTTCCAAAGAAGTACAAAAACTGACCAAGGACATGATAGACACCGTGCGAAATGCCGACGGCATTGGTTTGGCTGCGCCCCAAGTTGGCAAGTCGCTCCGGGTTGTGGTCATAAATTTGGAAAAAAGCGGCGGGCCCCTGTTGGTTTTGTACAACCCCAAAATAACTTCCAAAGGTTTTAAGCAGGTGGAAATAGAAGAAGGTTGCCTTTCGCTTCCCGGAATATTTGGTTTGGTTAAACGTCCCAAAAAAGTGACCATTGTGGCCCAAAACGCCAACGGCGAAAGTCTTAAATTTACCGATGACGGCTGGGTAGCCCGCGTTGGCCAGCATGAAATAGATCACTTAAACGGCCGGCTCATAATAGACTTAATAAAAAAATATTCCCAAGGCGAGGAGAAAGCGCGGAAATTTGCAGAAATTAACGCTGAATAACGCGGAAATATGTCAAATCTACAAATGGAACAAATTTACGAATGCCTACAAATAAGCATTCGAAGATATTTGTAGATTTGTCTCATTTGTTGATTTGAAATATGAAATTCATAAAAGACCTGTTGTTTTTTGAAATAAATACTACCGGAACGGACGTGGACAAGGATAATATAATCCAAATTGCGGCAGTGCTTGTGGACAAGGACAATTTGCTCGAACGGGCAAACTACAACACGTTCATAAGGGTCAGCTATTTGGATAGCATGATAAATGAACATGCAAAATTGCTCGGCAGCGACTATGAAACGGTGAGAAAGAGCCCCAAAGTTTACGAAGCCATAAAGCAGTTCCGCGAGAAATTTGGCAATGACTTATTGCTTGCTGCCCACACGCTCGGCAACCTTTTGTTTTTAAAAAACGCCTTCCGCAAAGCTGCGGTAAAATTTGATTACGACCCTCATGTGGTGGAGTTGTGGACGCTCGGATACATATACACGTTGAATTATGGTATGAAAAAAATGCCCACGTTCAATACATTTTTGGACCATTTTAGGCTAAAAATCCATAACCCGCTCGACGCCCTGGAACGCGCGCGTTTGGAAGCAGAGATTTTTAGGAGAATAATTAAAGAAGTTTGAATTCTTTGATCACAGATACTCACAGATACGCAGATTAATTACCAGCTTATTGTTTATACCTATAAAATATTGGTATTTAGATATATAATCTGTGTATTTGTGTTAATCTGTGATCTGCGGAACATATATATGTATTTTAAAAAAGACATTTTGCTCATAGATACCGAGTTTAGCGGTTTTGATTTAAAGAAGCACGACTTGCTCCAGGTGGCTGCCATTTTGCTCGACAAAAAAACGCTTAAAGAAAAAAAAGTATTCAGTACCTATATCCGCCCGCGCCATTGGAAAACTCGCATGCGTGACGCCATGGAAGTCAACAAAATTACGTATGACATGGTTAAAGACGCCCCCACGCTCGCCGAGGCCATACGGGAGTTTGACCAAACATTCCAGCCCGAAGCTGTCATCCAGGCGTTTTATGTGGGATATAACGACAAGCGTTGGCTTTTGCATGCTTACGAGCACGCGAAAGTGCCCTGGCGTTTTGACTACCATTATTTTGAACTGTGGGGCTTATGCTACCCTTGGCTCGCAGCTTCCAATAAATTAAAAAGCACAAAGGATTTTGCCGGTTTTGGTTTAGAAAGCCTTATGCGGCAATTTAACATTAAACCTTTAGGGCAGGAACATGATGCTTTGGTGGACTGCCGCATTGAAGCCGAAGTTTTAAGGCACATTATGAAGCGGTTAAAATAAATTTATCGGTACCAGGACCATTGTAACCTCTATAATTTTAATTTATGAAAATAGTTTTTTTTGTGACGTAGAATGTAGCTTTGACTGTATTGGAGACGCTGTTTCGCCATC
>CAYOXN010000040.1:0-9699 GCA_964407965.1 uncultured Candidatus Saccharibacteria bacterium | reverse complement strand
AGAGCAAGATTTCGAGTTGTAATATTTCGAAACGAAGGAGCTCCCAAAATGACAGTGGGACGTTTTTTCGCAAATTTTTCCGTCGTATCCGGGACAATTCTCAGAACGGCAAACTCTCTGTTCGCGCAACAGTCTTGGGGCTACGACCTAGTCGGCGAGAAGCCGGTTCCAACCACCGACGAGTTGAAAAACCTCGTTGATGGTGGATGGTTTGGGTGGTCTGGGTGGCCTTGGGTAGTGGCGGCCCTCGTTATCGCTGTGATCGCGCTACTGCTTCACTTCCGGCGACGTCGTCGCGAGCCGGAAATTGTTGTGAATCCCGCGCCACCACCGTCGACTGGGGATGGGAAGGTGTTGGGCGACATTGCTCCGCCCCCACCATCAACACCACCAGCTACACCTCAACCTCCACCGCCTTCTGACCAACCCACCACTAAGCTAGAATGGAATTTCAAGCGAGGGGTTTTGAGGACTGGGAAAAATCCAGAGCCCGATCAACCCCCGGCCGCGCCGACAGCGGTAGCGGCAGTGGTGGTAGACCAAAAATCTGGACAGGAAACTGCTCCGGTGACGCCCCCGCCATCCCTGTGCCCCAAGTGTGGGATGCAAGTAAAGGGTGGGTGTAAATTCTGTACTACGTGTGGTACAAAATTACCGGTCTTTGTGCCGGTAGAGGATTCAGCACCACCAGAGAGGGAGATGGAAAAGTGCAGTAACTGCCAGGCAGAAATGCCGGTCGGCAGCAAGTTCTGTACGGCGTGTGGAAAAAAGTTTGTTGACAATTTCCCCACGCCTGCGACAGTAGTGGTAAATTCGGTGTTAGCGTTGGTTTTCGTTTTTTCTGCAGTTGTCAACGCGGCGCCGACGATTGATCATTGCACACCGCCCCTCCTTGCGTGGGACGGGCAGGCACGCAACTTTGATTGCTTTGGCACAGACCTCGCGGGCCTGGCCAACAGCAAGGTTACCAACATCCCCGAAGTTACGGGGATAGTGGTTCGCTCCTCGGCCACCGCGATTACGCTTCAGCTGACCGCAGTGCGCAACATCAACGCAACCTACAACTCTGCCGACTTCGCCATCAATGGTAACAAGATTGGGAAGCCGATTGTGCTGGTGAGCCCGCAGGAAGCCGGGCGCCAAAGCTTCTTTCATAATGCTTATATGAGGGAAGTGAAGGCGATGATTACCACCGCCATGGCAACGGGAGATAGGAAGGCCCGGAAGGACGCCGCGGAAGCTCTGGCTCTCGCCAAAAAAGCACTCACCGCATCTGCTGGCGGTGGGAAGGTTGACTCTAAACTTCTTGAAAGGCTTGCAAAGCTCGAAGAGGAGATGAGGCAACAACCCGTCGAAGCCACTATCCGCACCATGGTCCGGCAAGAAGCGGATTCTGTCGCGAATGGTCTTCGCTCCGAAATTGAAGGGGCGAAGAAGCAAGTGGATGAGACTGCTACTGCTGTCCGCAACGAAATGCGGACAAGCAAGGATCAATCAAATGCTTCTGTTCGTTCTTTAGAGGGGCGAGTTGGTGCACTGGAGGCTTCGACGGCTCGAGATCGCGCCGTTATCCAGGCCACGGCTTGTGCTGTGCTGTCTGATGATGGCGGATGGCTCGGGCAAGGCCCGAGTAATCGTCGTAAGCGGGCAATCCGGGATGCATCGGTGCAGGCTGGATACCAGCCCTGCCCCAAGAAGTAACGCATTGCCCCAGCAGTATACCAACCAGGTGACTGCTTGGGGCCGCTAGACCTATGAAACGGTCTTGGAAGGACTTTACCGTCCTTGCCAAGACCGTTTTTATTTTGGACATTTAAGGTTTACTTATTATTAAAGGGATTTTTAAGTTAAGGGTGCCACGGCACCACAGCCAAAGCCTTGTGGTACCTCGCGATGACACTCGGAGGTGGATTGCTAACCGTTTTTGGGGATAAACCCTTCAAAATTATTACATTTTCATTTAAGAACTAGCTTATTTATAGAAATCGTCCCAGAAGTAGGTCACCTTGCCTGCACTTGCGCCTACCTTTTTGTCTTATTTTTACTTTTATGCTATAATTTTTGTACATTTACAAAGTTATTCCCTTTCATTTATGGGAAAAAAATCTGGCCAACCTGGTTCGCCTGAGGGGTTACATATTAACCCCGACCAACCAGAAGCCCAAGAAACAAATAAAACAAAAATTGAATTTGAAATTCCCCAAGAAATTTCCGTATTTTCTAAAGTTGCTTGGGAGAATGTCCATGAAATATTTGAAAAATACCAAAACAATCCTGTTGGGCTACAGGAGTTTTTGCATCAACGGTTAAAAACTATACAAGAGCATTACCAAAATGAATGTGATAAAGGCAGCTTAACTCCTGAGGAGGCTAAACAAATTTTGGAAAACGAGGTGCTGCCTTATTCCAAAGGAGAATTGGTAGAGGTGGTGAATGAAACCATAGATAAATCGGAAGATAGCCCAGAGTTAAAATATTACTACGAAAACCTTAAAACATGGCTAGAAAATTTGGAAGCAGACGCACCTAAACCCTATACTTCCTCTCAAGAAAACCTTACACCACAACCGGAAAAAACAGAAACTTCCACAATAGTCCGCGTACCCGAAGGTAGTGTCCTTTACCACCGTATTGCCCAAGAATTTGAAAAGGGACATTTAAATATTCCCGAACGTTTTAAGACGCTCGAGGATTATTTAAATTGGTATTATGAAAACTACGGCACCAATGGCGCGGAAGAGTTGAGGGGCGTGGAAAAGAAAGAAGACTTGTTAAAACCATATTGGGAATTTGAAGGCCCGACCATTACCATAAAGGAAAATGGCAAGGAAAAACAAATAAAAGTTGGCGCCAGCAGTTGGTTTGCCCTGGAATATGGCGTACAGTATTTCGCTTCAAACAGGGTTACTTTAGCACACCATGTATTTGAAAGAAAAAAATTTAAGGAAGGCTATTCACTGGAAGAAACCGTAGACATAGTACCCCAAGACGTGTACCGGAATTATAATTCGTTTATAAGAGGTTTGGCGGAACGGGCGTATAACCAGGAAGTAAATGCCCCAATGATGCCCGATGCCGCGATTGACGCGGCTGTCCAGGCTGTAGGCGCAGAAGATAAAGAAAAATATAATGCAGAGGTTGTCAGGCAGGCTTTTCAAAGTCGCAACTTAGAAGAAGTGCGGGAGTGGTTCAATAATAAAAAATTAGAATTTATAGACGATTTTGGTAATTTTGATGATGGCTTGGCCAGATACACGGCTTCTGGGTATGGTGAACTGGAAAAGTTTTATTTTGCAGAACAAAAGTCCAAACATGTCCGTAGTGATGAGCCTGGAGAAATTGGGACGGAAGAGGACAGGCAGGTACACGCGGAGAATAGGGCAAAGCGGGAAGCGAAAAAAGAACAAACTCGTGAAGAATGGTTAGAAGAACGGAGGGCTTTGGGTATAGATTTTAACCATCCGTTTGGCACTCCTGTACAGGAATTGGATCCTGCCAAAGTTGCGGAATTTTACGAGAACTCGGGAGTTAAAAAAATAGAAGTATATGAAGGCAATCGTGCGCATGTAAAAAAACCGGATTACAAAGCGTTAGAGCGTTACCGGCAGTTGATAATGAAATACGATACCGACGCCGTGGTGAACGACACCGTTGTTGAGCGCCCTGAATTGAAGGTGGGAGTAAATATTCCCAGGGAATTTGAGTTTAATGTCCAAAATACTGAACAGTTGGAAAAATATGCCGCCGTACTCCGCCGCGTTGTGGAGACTAACGAGGGTGGTGATAATCCAGTAGTTTTTTACAGGAACGGCAAAATTTGTTTTGGGTTGGGCAATAGGAAAGATGAAAAACTTGTTCCTGTTTTGGAATTTTCCGGACACCAACTGGTAGATTTGGTCCCTGCACAAAAGCGAAGAATAGAAGAATACTTGCAAAACAAGTACGAAAATAAGTTTTTGCCCCCTGACGAGTTTAAGGAAATGCTTAATACCGAAAAAATGTTGCTTCGGGAAATTATGGTAGACATGGGCGACGGCGAGCCTTCTACTACCATTGCCCAAAAAGTTTGGGATACTGCGTTTAAACAGCAGTTAATAAACGAAGTAGGGCCGGAAGAGTATGCCCGACTCAAGCAGGCATTTGAAGCCCGAAAGCCGGCGGCCTCGGTGACTCAAGCAGCCGAGCCTCATTTTACGGTTGTACGGCAGCAAGACAGGACTCTGCGGACCGAAAATCAGGAACAAGCACCCCAGAGTACGCTTGCTCCCCACAATCCGGACTATTACAAAAAGCATCGGTTTGCTTTAAATGAGGAAGTTTTGGAGAGCCCGGAGTTTAAAGCCAAAGAGCAAAAATATTTTGAGAAAATAAAGCGTACATATAAAAGTTGGGAAGATTTCCTAAAGCGGCCCTTTGACATGAAGCCCGTAGCGGAGTTTGCCGGTTTTGAAAAGCCATCATATTCGTACCATGTGCTCGGTGAAGCCGTCCTTAACGTGCCAGGGAGGGAAGCTGAGTACGAAGAATTTAAAGAATTATTCGGCTGGCCTTCCCATGCATTGGCCGAGTATTTAGCCAAACACCCTGAAATGGAAGCTCATCATGCCGCGGGCGGAAAACAGACAAAGGAACATTATTTGCGGACACTCTTGCTTAAAGCCGTGAGGGAAAAACCTTTACCCGGAGACGTTTGGGGACAAGAGAGGCAAAGTGGGGGCGGTAGGCAGAATACACAAACTGTCCAGGAAGTTCGGCCGTCAGTACGCGAGCAAACCAAAGAAGAGTATTACGGCGTGCCGGAAATAGTTAGGGTAGAAGTAACCCCGCCAGACGAGCCGTATGTGGCTCCCGACGTAAAAGCAAAACTCGACACAGCCTATATGGATAGGCTAAATAGAATATTAGACAGCGAATAATTTTTCTATGGACAACCAACTGCAATCTGCCCGGGAAGTACTTGGGCCGGAAATGTACGAATTTTTAAACTCTTGCCTGGAAGAAAAAGGCATGGGCCAGGCTTCCCCCGAACTTAAAGAGGAAATGATTTTAGACTTGGCCGAACGGCTCCAGGCCTGGCTTATGCAGTCGGTTGCCAAAGCCATAAGCGGGCAAGACGCGGAAGCTTTGGGCAAACTTACGGAGCAAGGCGCGAGCCAGCAGGAAATAATGGACTTTTTAAAGCAGCACATACCAAATATAGAAGAACTTTTTGCCCAGGGCATGCAAGAGTTTAAAAAAACTTATTTACAAGCATAATTTTATAGCCTATGCCAGAAGCACGGCCGCAAGGCGCAGAACAACAAACTTCTACCCAAGAACAACGCTCGGGGCGTGAGTTTTATTTTAGCAAGGACGAAAAAACCCTCCGCGAAGCCAAAGAAAAAAACCGTGAAATACAAGAGCGCAGGGAGAAAATAAAGCGCGAGGTAGGCAGGGCGTTGCAGCTAGTGGCAGAAAGGCTTAAAGACCCGAGTATTACCGAAAAGCAGAGGCGCCGATACGAATGGGTGCGAGATTCGGTTACCGCCGCAAAAGCCCAGTCTTTGGATATGGGAAAAGAAACCTATGCCGTACAGGCAAAACACGACAAGGGAGAAGCGGTTAGCCGTGCAGAAGGCTTGCCGGTGGACCAGCTGCTCAGGGTAGTGGCGGAACACAGGCGCAAATTGGAAAAAGAAATAAAGCAAACCCAGGAACTTAAACAACAGAGCGAGCAGCTGGAAGGCAAAATGAACGTGGAGAAGGCGGCTTCGCAGGCACAGGAAAGCGCGGAAAACAAGGAAAAACTGGCCTGGAATAGCGTATGGGAACAGCTGGATGACCAAAACTTGCTAAAACTAGAAGCCAGTGCGTTAGCAAAAACATGGGCAGCGCAAGACGGAAAAACCTACGAAGGCCAGCAACTGCAATTCCAGCGCGGCGAAGCGTTGAAGCAGGTGGCAAAAAAATACAATAAAGCGGTAGACTCGCTCAAGCACCAGCAGCTGCTCGACCTTACCCAAATGCAGCAAGTGCTTAAGGACGAGTCGCTAGACTATTTGGCTTACCATTTCCCCGATGCTTACAAATCCGGCCAAGAGCGGAAACTAAGCGCCGAAGAAAGTGCCCGGCAAAATGCCTTTACCAAACGTGAGGCGTATTTAATTTCCAAAGACCCCCGCTTAAGGGAAATAATATACGACGAACTAAAAGCCACCGGGGAGCTGCCGGAAAATTTTGACTCGCTTTCCAAAGACCAACAGGACTACCAACTGGCCATGAAAGCCTTGCAATACAGGCGCGTCCTTAAAGTACCAAAAAGCTATATTATAAAAACCAGGAGAGAAGAGTATACAGATACGGTTACGGGGGTAACCCCGAATAAACTTAGGCCGGGGAAGCCGGGAGTCAAAGTTGTGCCCCCGGACGGTGATGTAATAGTACCACCTCCTGGACCAACTATAAAACCAGGACCGGAAAGCCCAACAACAGTCACGCCTGATGCTCCAAAGAAAGAAAAACTTTTCCTTATAGACATCTCCGATATAGCCAAACGCATGGCCTGGACCCAAGCTGAAGAGCGCTGGCGGAAGGAAAACGTAAGCAAGGGTTGGTTTAAACGTGCTTGGAATGGTTTGACCGAACAAGGTACAAAATTTAAATATTACGACGAAAACTTAAAAAATATACAGGCTGACAACAACCTGATGCGCGCCATAAACGAGAGGGCGGCGGGCCATGAGTTGCCTGGTAATACCCCGGGTGTATCGAAAGAGTATCTGCAACTCTTGGATAAAACAGTGGAAGCGTATGAAAAGGACGTTATAACTTCCCAACAGGAAATTGGCGAAGCTATAAAGGAAGATCCAGATGTAAAAGAACGTGTAGCCAAAATGCTGCGTCTTTTCCAATTTAATAAGTGGGACGAATTAGGCGAGGCATATAAAGATTTGGACGAACGGCAAGCTGTGGAATTGTATGTGAAAGAAAATATTGCCCAATACCTAAAAAAACAAGGCAAGAGCTTTACCGGTGACATAGACAAATATAAAGAAGTCCAGGGTATTTTGTACGCGAATAATTTTTATGAATTTGCCAAGTCTTTTAGGGACAGCAAAAAAGCAGAAATAGAAAAACTGATCCAAGAAAAAGGGGAAGCTAACCGGGAAGCTATAGAAAAACACTTCCAGGGCATGTTTAATTTGGACCTGCAGTTAGGCCTCGCGGAACGCGATTTGGTTGATAACAGGCCAAAGAGCACGCTAAAGTGGTATGAAAAAATGGTCAACTTTGGCGAAAAGCATAAGGTGCTCGGCAAGTTAGTAATGAATCCGTTTGTGGTAGGTATGGCTGGAACGGTGCTTGCCGGAGGCGCCAGGCAGGCTGCTGTTCGTACCGCCAAATGGGCGGCGGTAGGTGGGGCAGCAGCTTTGGGTGTTGGTGGTTTTTGGGTACCGCTTGGCGCGGGCGCCTTGGCAGGAGGCATTTACCGAGCTTATAAACGCGGTAAAGACGTAAATACGGACATTGCCCAGGACTTGAGGCATGAAACTTTGGGGGGTCAACAGGGAGGGGGGATTCTTGCCGGAGAAACTTTTTGGAATGATGCGGGAAATCTTCGCCATAACACTTTACTCTTTAAAGAAGCCATAGAAAGAGTAGAAAAATTGAAAGGAATAAAAAATCTTACCGAGGAACAAAAACGTGGTGTGGCTGAGTTGTATGCTCGATTAGAGTTAGAAAAAGAGCTAACGGTTAAGAGTAAAATAGGGCATGGAGTAGATTTGTTCAGGTTAACGGAAGAAGAAGGTAAGGCATATGCCACCACTGCGTTTGCAAAAAATGACTTAAGGATAAAGTTGGCGGAATTAGGGATAGATCGTAATGAACTGAGAAATTTAGTTGCCCAAGAAAAAGGAAAAATTCAAAAGGACATTGAAGAAGCCGAAGAACGCCAAGGGAAATTTAGGCGTAAGGAAATGTTAAAATCCGGCATTACCGGAGCGGTTATTGGTATTGCTGGCGGGGCTTTGGCTAAGTATGGAATAGATTTTGCCAGGGAACATTGGCCGAGTAACGGTGATTTTTCTGCGGTGGCTGGGCCGGGGCTAAAGGGTCCGGGTGTTCCGGGTACGGGTGCCGGGGCCGGGAATTGGGAAGAATGGAAGTCTAAGCTTGGCGTAAGCAAAATTTCCCATCATGACTGGCACCATGACCATTATGCCGAAAGCGGTAGTACCCATGTATTTAGCGGCAAAGAGCTGCAAGGCCACTTTTTGGCTTCGGGCGGCAAGGTGACGTTTGATTACCATGGCGCCCTTGAAAATATTAAACAGAATTTTGAAAGTAAGTTACCGGCATTAGGCCAAAATTGGGATGGCGGTATAGATAGCCGCTTTGAGCATTTAATGCCCCAAGACCTCCATAATAAGTACGAGGCTTTTACTAAGGCATTGGACCAATTTAAGACGGAATACCCAAACTTTGATCAAGCGGCGTACAATCCCGACGCAAGTTCTCAAGAACTTAATGATGCTGTTGAGAGGTTGGACAACTTAAGAGAGAGTTATACGAGTTCAGTCCCTGGGTTTTTAGGAAAAATCCATGAGCATTTACAAGTACGCATAATTCCCACCGAGGCTATGAACAAGGCCGGGGAAGGCATTATAGTGGGACATTTGGATGCTAACGGCAAAATACCCATGGACGGCAAGTTTGCCCAGTTTTTTGACAGCAAAGGCCGCTTACTGGCCAAATATTTGGAAGTAGGCTCAGTGAACGAAAAAGGACAATTTGATACCCTGGCAACGGCCGTGGGTAACGACTTTGCCATGCCTACGCCGGAAACTATACCTGGTGGCCCGGCTATTTTACCCGTGGAAAATGTTGAAAAGCCGGACGTAGATACCCCGACAGCGCCAATAGTACCGCCCCAACGTAAGTTTATAGACCGGCCGGAAGAAAAGAAAGCGAAGGAAGAAAAAAAGGAAAAACAACGGAAAGAACGGGAGCAAAAGGCAGAACAGAAGCGTAAAGAAAAGGCAGCAAAAAAGCTTAAGTCTGAAAGGGTAGATGCCGATACTATTCAAGAGGAGGCGAGAAAAAAACTGAAAAAAGAATTACAGGGAGATCGCGGCGACCATGGCGAGGATCATGAAGACTCACACGAAAAAGAGCTAACCGAGGAAGAATTGTACGAAGAAAAAGTAAACCGTAAGAAGTTTAAAGATTATTTTGACTACAACGCGGTTACTCAATACGAAAAAACCTTTAATAGGAGCCTGACCCCTGCAGAGAAGGTAAATTATGAGAACCAAGGTGTAAAGTTACATGTAATCGATGCGTGGTGGGAAGAAGAAAATAAGGCCTTAACTATAGCCATGGCCAAAAAAGCGATAGTTGATAGGGAAAGGCTGATGAAAGAATATAAGGAACACAGTCACGGGCATGGGCATGGACACGGGCATGATACGCACAAGCATAAGCATGAACATAAAGAGGAAGAAATAATTGTTCCTGTCCACACCAAAGGCCCGAGCTTAAAAGAATACGTAAGGCAAATGGACCTGCTTAAACAGGCGGTTGAAAAAATTGAGGCATACTATGAAAGAGTAAAATATTTAGACGCTAAATTACGCAGCGCCCAAAACCCTTCCGGTAAATTGGTGGGTGAAAATATAGACAAACTTTATGCTGAATTTAAGCAGATAACAGGAATAG
>CAYOXN010000039.1:0-9839 GCA_964407965.1 uncultured Candidatus Saccharibacteria bacterium | reverse complement strand
AGCGCGTCACTGATAATGACGAGGTCTCAGGTTCGATTCCTGAATCGCCCACCAGCCTCCGCTTAAGCTACGGCTGGCTTACGCCAAATAGGCTTATATTGTAATTTATAAAACCAATAAAAAGGAGTAGTAATAGGAGGCTGTCCGACGAAGCCTCTTGACCGTCCGTAGCTTTACGCGAAGGAGGTTGGCGAAGTTGGACCAAAAAATTATCCAACTACTCATTCGTATAAAGCAATTCTTTACCCTCCATAAACCAAAATCCCATGCGTTTTGTTTTTGCACCACTATTATTTGCACTTGGCATACTAATAATGAAGTATACCGTGCAAATAACCAATAATACCGGCAAAATAGACTTTGCCGAAAAATATTTGGGCACGGGAATTGGCGCGGGGACTTATACCTTTTGGAGACTGTTTGGCTTGCTCATGTGCATATTAAGCATCCTTTGGCTATTTGGGCTCCTGCCCGGCGGAAACCTTGCCGGCTCCGGCGGCTTCTCTACCCCGTAAGGGGGTTTTTAGTAGGAAGCACTTAGGTATTGGGTTTTAGTACTCTACTAAACTAGCGTTTAGCGTGTAGTGGGTAGCGTTTAGGGAAATTAGTTTCAAGTTCGTAAAGTTCATAAAGTTTATAAAGTAGTGCTAAGTGCTAAGTAATTAGTGCTAAGTATATGTAAAATCAAATTTTATTATTTGCCCCTGCTTTTTCTAATTACTCATTACTCCTTACTTATTACTAAACCTTGATTCATAATTCCTGATTCTTGCTTCTAACTACTACGGGCCTATAGCATAGTGGTAGTGCACTCGGTTTGCATCCGAGGGGTGGCGGTCCGATTCCGCCTAGGTCCACCAAAATTAATACCCGAACCAATTGGTTCGGGTATTAATTTTGCCCTGAGCATGTCGAAGGGAGCTTGTCGAAGGGCGCTTGCCGATATAAAAGGTGAAATATCTGAGCTAAAGCAAGAGGTGTCCGGAGTAAAAGAAGAATTATCGGCAGTAAAACATGAGGTTGCTGCGGTAAAAAGCAACGTTAATAACTACTTGGAATTATCAGAAAGACGATAAAGCGAGCTAAAACAGCGCGACGCCTTGCTTCCCAAATAGCTAAAAATAATATGAGACAAAACCGGCGCACCTATAGACCTTTCCCAGCTGGAAAAAATTTAAATGTTTACAAAACACCTCCCGCCGTTTTGGCGGGAGGTGTTTATTTATTTTCCTAGTTTGGCGGGATTTCGTTACGGTTTGGCACGTCTTTATTTACAAAGAAGATTATAGTGGGCGTGGTTACCGTTTTCATAAGTTCACCCGGGGAACCTGTATATTGGTAATATATATTTGCGCGGTTAAAGAACCGGGCAAATTCCAAATTCGGCGAAGGCAGCGCCAGTTGCGCCCTAAAAGTAAGTTTGCGTACCAAGGAACCGGAAGTCGAAGTGCCTAACGTATATCCGGCAGGGAAATTGAAAGTCAAAGTTTGGTTCGGCACGGCACCTGAAACCGTAGGGGTAATACTTATCCAGGTAGAGGGGTTAATGGCATCTTGGTACCGGGCATTCCAACTTAAGACGTCGGTTGGGCGGACCATATTGCTCAAGGTATCTACAATGCGTAAATTGGTAGCTGGTATAGAACCGGAGTTGCACATGTTTATCTCAAATGTCACGACATCTCCCGCATAATAATTTATTGTCGTTGGCGAGCCATTATATGCGCCGCAATCGGCATTGCTCCACGTCTTTCCGTTTACGCCAATTATGTCCTTGTCCGAAGTGTCCAGATTGGCCTTGCAACTATTTACGTATATGGACGAGCCCGTTAAGGCCGTTGGCGAAGACTCCCCTCCCGGACCCACTGCCGTGACCCAATAATAATACAGGCCTTGGGCAACGCCCAGGTTGGTATATAACGTGGTGGTAGAACTGCCTACCCTGTCGGCAGCAACCGGGGCGTTCCCTGTAGTGTTACGGTAAATATTATACGAAGTAGCGCCGGAAGAGGCATTCCACACCAGCCTAACCTGTCCGCATACGGAATTATCGCCGGTCACATTGGTGGGCGACGGCGGTACCACAACCTTATTCCACCACAAAAAATTATGGGCATATCCGCCATTTTCATAATATTCATACACCACCGTATGCTGGGAATTTGCCGTAAAAGCTATGGGGCTTGAACTTTTTGGGTTTCCAATGCCGTGGTCAGACCAATGGTCAACAACCAAATTCCCGTCTACGTAAATACGGCTGCCGTCGTCGGAATCGGTATTAAACACATAATTGCCTGCTTCAAAGGTAAAACGGCCTTTCCAACGTACCGAGTAATTGTCGCTCAGCCCGTTTGGCCCGCCATAAGCCCAATCAAAATTTATTGGCATAAAGTTACCAACGGGAGCAGGCGCCACATACCCGTCAGGGGCCGTACTCTTCTGGCCGGAAAGGTTTTTTGTGTTAAAGGCGCACCCTACCATTTTATTTGTGCCTACCGCATTTTCGTCACAAGAAGAAGAGGAATTGTTCACCGTAATGTTTTGGCTGCACACTTGGCCAAACCACCCGACGCCTTGTTGGAGCATGCGGTAACTAAGCGTTTGGCTGCCTGGCGAGGACGGCGCAACCATGGTTACGTTAAAACTGGCTGTCTGCCCAGGCGCAATACTTGTAGGTACCATGTTCCAATTATTACCTCCCCATACACTGGGCGGCCAAGGCCACGTGGTTAAGCCGTAAAAAGTTGCCGGATCCACACTTTGGGGCTGCCAGGTATTAAGCCCGGTATTGCGCACAGTTATGCTTGCGGCAAAACTTTGGTTTGTTTGGACGCTGGCAGGCGCACTTAAGGAAACGCACGCGGCATCATTTGCGGCAACCGAAACCCCCACCAACAGTTGGGCCGTAGCCTGTTTTTGGACATCTGCGGTAAACTGGATAAAATTGACTGTTATGGTTTGTTTTCCGCTACCGGTAAAATTCAAATTGTAATTCCCTGCCGCTACCGAAACGGTGTTGGTTATGCTAACCACCACGCTTTGGGTTTCGTTAGGGTCTGAGGTTGTAAATTGGACAGAATTTCTGGAAAGGGTGCAGGTGGCCGACGAAGGGCAGTTTGTTAATGCTATATTGGTAATGGTTTGCGGACTACCCGTATGGTGGAATATAACCACATACGACTGGGACTGGCCTTGGGTAATGCTGGCTGTAAGCGGAGTTACCGAAATGCTAAAATCC
The DNA here is from genome assembly GCA_964407965.1 of uncultured Candidatus Saccharibacteria bacterium. GTDB lineage: Bacteria > Patescibacteriota > Doudnabacteria > UBA920 > UBA920 > CAZPRQ01. The sequence goes on along the minus strand of CAYOXN010000039.1, from coordinate 6,601 downwards.
TGCTGCTGCGGTTGGCTGTTAACCGTACACGAACTGCTGCACGTGGCAGGCCAAGGGCCGTTTTGGGCATCGCCATTGTCGCACGCCTCACCGTTAGCCGATTCAATTATGCCATTGCCGCAACGCATAACATTGCAGCTATTGCCTGTACCAACACACACTCCGTTATTGCAGGCGTCGTTGTTGGTACAGTTATTCCCGTCGCTGCAAGCCGCGCCGTTGTTTGCGCCAACATTACAGGCACCCCAGGTTGAGTCGTTCTGGCAGGTTTTTACGCCGGCACACGGTCCGTTGCCGCAACCCTGCGTGGAGGTTTGGCCGGGCGTACAAATGCACCCTTGGGTTTCTACGGAAGGCCCGGTACATGTTGGCGAACCGCATGCGTTATTGGAACCTTGGCATGTGCGGGTCCGGGTTTGGACTCCGGCCACGCACGAGCTCCATGAGCTCCAGCCAGACCAGGTGCCGGGGTTGCCCGTACTTACACCCGAACAAGAGCCATTGGAACATACATCACCCGTAGTACAGCTGTTACCGTCCGAGCATGAGGCGTTATTGCTTGAAGCATAATTACAACTGCCCGACCATTGGCCGGCTGCAGTACACGATTCCACTCCCGTACACTGGCCGTTTGTCCCACCGCAAGACCGGGTTTGGCCAGGGGTACAAGCTCCGCAACTTTGGGTTTCAATGTTAGACCCGCTACAATTTGAGCCGCCGCAAGCCGGAGCAGGATTGTTGCATGTACGCGTGCGGGTTTGCTGCCCGCTTGTACACGCTGACCAGCTTCCCCAGTCGCTCCACCCCCCGTTGGTGGCATTGTTAGTACCAGTACACGAACCAGAGCCATCACAGTGATCACTTACAGTACAGCTATTGCCGTCATTGCAAGAAGTTCCCGATCCGGGATAATTACAAGCGCCCCACGAAGCGTCACTCTGGCAAGTTTTCGTGCCTCCGCACACCCCCGCCCCACACGCTGTTGTTTCTCCGGGCGTACATACCCCGCACGTTTGGGTTTCTACGTTCGATCCCGAACAGGTTGAACCTCCGCAAGCCGGCACTGGGTTTGTACACGACCGGTTACGGGTTTGTATGCCATTTACACAAGCCGACCAACCGCTCCAACCGCTCCACCCGCCATTGGTAGGGTTTGGTGTGCCGTTGCAAGAACCATTGGAGCAAACATCGTTTACCGTACATGAACTGCTGTCATTACAGCTATTGCCGTTCGTGTTTATAACACAACTTTGAGTTTCCGTTGTTACCGAACTGGAGCAGCCGCCATTGGTACACACAGGAGATGTTACAGTCCGGCTTTGGCTGCCAGATTGGCTGCAAGGGTTACTAGGGTCCGTACTCGCGCACGCGCTCCACCCGCCATAACTCACGCTGCCGCAAGACTGTCCGGAAGTAGACCGGCTGCAGCTTTGGGTTTCGGTATAACTGTTGGCATTACAAGATCCGCTCGAACATTTATATTCCGTAACGGTACGGCTCACCGAAGGGGCCGATTCCGAACACTGGCCGCTAAAGCTACAAGAAGGAAAACTGCCGGCTTGGGTGCTGCCGCAAGAATTGCCGTTGGTGGAACCATAATCGCAAGAACCCCACCCCGTCCCTGCCGAGTTACACGTTTTTACCCCGCCACATGAACCGCCACCGCACCCGTCGCTCGAAGTCTCGCCGGGAGTACAAACCTGAAGTATGGCGCCCGGATTACAGCTTTCCGAAGAGACACAATAATTCATGCCGGAAGCGTCTTGGCAATACACTGAACCGTTTTGGTTACACGCCGGATTAGGCCCAGTGCAAGTAAAATACGAATAGCTACATTGGCCATTACTGCAAGCCGTTGAATCGTAACCGCTTATGCATTGGATGCTTGCGGCTTGTGCTGCCTGGCTACCCAGTAAAAATCCGGCAACAGACAAAACACCCGCCAAAAAAAGCAAGCGGGCAACTTTAATCATTTGTTTGAATGCTTTGGGCATAAACGCTTATGGAATTATCCGCTTCCTTAGTGCAGGTTATTTGAATTTTTTGTTTATTTTTTTCCAACTCTATCCGAGTCGCCAAAAGTGCGCGGCTCGATGTTTTTACTTGCCAATTGGCAACGGTTCCGGATTGGAGCAAGGCAAAGTGCGCGGCTTGGATATCGGATTCCACAGTATACCGCACGGTAAAGCCCGTATCGCCATTGGCATAAGTATTTTTTTGCAAATTTAAATTTTGTGCTTTTGGCAAAACCAAAAAGGCATAAGGCCCTGGCAGGTCTGCTAAAGCAATGGGTGTGCTACTCGAAGTTTTTCCAGGTTGTATGGTAGATTGTTTGTCCAGCATAGCCTTGGTATTGTCTACGGTAATGGTGGGCGTTTCTTGGGCTACTGGCGTAATTTTTCTTACCGGTTTTACAAAGTACCAAACCGCCACCGCTGCAGCCAATACTAAAAGCACAAACAGGGCATATTTGGCATTTACTTGTTGGTTGGCATCCATGAATTTGGTTTTGGGTTTCCTAAGTATTTTCTATGCACATATTATACCATTTTTTAAAAGCGGCTGCATGTTTTTAAATATTCCCTACCATTATAATTCTATAGCTATCAAATAAGGTAAAAATAATATTAAAATTCCGCATAAAAAAGAGGCCACGTCACACCTAGGGGAAGGTGCAACGGGCCTCTCGAATAAAACAGGTTTAGCGTGCCGCGACTAGTGTCGCGACGGGTGTAATCCGGACCTCGATGGGCTTCTGCTTGCTCATCCACTCGGCCTTTGCCGACTCGGCGATGCGCCGGGCGAGCAGGCGGAGGTTAGGGTCAGCGGATTTGATTCCGGCCCGCTTTAGAAAAACATATTCCGCCTGCAGTGAGGCAGAATTTGTTTTCCCGGCCCGCAAAGCGACGGCGCCGACTAGCCACGAGCCTACCATTTTACGAAGATAGGCCGGCGATTCGCCGATGAGCGATTGTCCTGGAGTCCAAGACCTCTCGTAGTCGGCGATAATCCCAACCATCTCCTCATTATAATTGAGAATGATCGGCGCCGTGGGCCCCAGAATCGTGTACCGCTGCTGCCGCGCAGCAAGCTCGGCGAGGTCGTTGCCGGCGCCTAGGCACCGGAAAAATCTGCCGAAATCGCCGACGAGCATGACATCAGACCTCTTAAGGGGAAGGCCTTTTTTCAGCGCATCAACAACCACTTTAGGCATAGTAATTTCCGGCGAAGCGCAAGTGCGGATTTTTTCGGCCGGTTGAACGGTCATGTTGGCGGCGTCGATGGGGGCGATCCCCATCAGAACCGCGATAACGATCAAAAAAAGGAAAGTCCTCATCGGAGCCTCCAATTCCGGGGTTTGATTTAGAGTCTTTGGGGTAGACTCATCCCGGATACGAAGCGGCAAACCATCTACTTTGCCAGTCCGTATCCGGGTAACCAAACAAAAAACGCCCACGGGGCTTTCCTATAAATTGCTTTTAAGATAGAATTTGAGAATTTTGAGCAGGTTGGCATAAATAATTTTTGTCATCCCTACGGGAGATCTGCCGTAGGCATGAACGTTCAGCCGTAGAGCTAAGCGGAAAAAATTTTTATGACAAGATGAGAGCATGATGGTCGGGCTTAGCCCGACCAAGCTCATGTCCAAAATTATGAAATTATAGCTAAAATGAATTTATTGGAAAGTCCCAACTAACACGCTAAACAACAATTCCTCCTTATTTAATCTGTAATGTACAGGTTAAGCAGTATATGAGACGTTTAGTACGATCTTTGATTTCTGTTATTTTATCACAAAACAGCCCTTTTGTCAATACTTAAAAATGAGCCTTAATTTTGCCCTTTTCCCACCACATTTACGGTAACTAAGGTACTGGAACCGGTGGGGTTGGGGCTAAAGTTTATGGTTATGGTTTGTCCGTTTTTTATTCCACTCAATACTCCGGCGTTTTCCTGGACCAGCCTGGCGTTTAATTCCCATTTTTCTGCCAACAAAAATTTTTCATATTCTTCCACGGCTGCAAATAAGTCTTTTTGTACATCGAGCGTAACCGTAGACTGCATTAAACCAGACTGCTTGTCAAAAGCCTCAAAGTTCTTGCCTTCTATGCGGTTTGCTAATCCTGGCAAATTTTCCGGGATAAACCTCGGCATTTCGTTGCCTGTCTTTTGTCCGTATTGCAACTCTACTTTTGGCGCCTTTAGTACTCTGGGCCGTTTTTGGTACCACATATAACCGTAATAAGCCAAAACAATTATACCAAGACCCAAAAGAATAATAAGCAGTATACTGCGTTTGTTTATAGGTGTCATAAAAATTTATTTACAAGTACCACTATTGTACCATAAAAAGCCAAAACCCGGACTTGTTAGTCCAGGGCAGTTACAAAAATAACCATTGCGCAGCGCAATGGTCCTTTTTGTTTAAAATTGGGTTTTGATTAGAAATTAGATATTAGGAATTAGAAATTGGTGTTAAGGGTAAAGGATAAAAGATAAACCTGCCCGTCCCGCCGCTGGCGGGACGATGGCAGGCGGGGGATCAAGGATTGCAGCCCACCTTGATTCATAATTCCTGATTCTTGATTCATGTTTCTAATCCCCTACCCCATTACCCACAACAAACACGCCAACATAACCACAAACGCCCCGTTTGCCACAACTGAAACATGTTGGACATGGCGGCGAATGGCTATGGCTATAACTAAGCTGGTAAGCAAAACGGCCATAAAGCCCAAATAAAATGTGTTCTCGAGTTGTTTGGGGTTAAATATTTGGCCAAACCAGTGGACTTTTGAGTCTTGGACTTTTGGCATGACCTGGTAATTTTCCGGGGTACTGCCCGAAAACTTGGCAACTTCGCTTTGGACAAACTTGCCGTCTAGGCTATATGCCTTCACCATTAAGCTTACCCCGCCGTGGGTTAGGGCGCTGGACTCTATGCTGCCCAACCAGGTACCGTCGGCTTGCGGTTGCATTAGCACGGCTTTCTCGCCATACACGGCCATGACTTTAACCGGCTCGCCTTCCACAACGGCTTTTACTATTACGCTGTTGTATGCCAGCTCCACATGGGTATTTTGTATGGCAAGGGGTTTTACCGGTGGCTGCAATTCCGCCGCAACAGCGCCCGCAACTTGTTTTTCGGCTATTACGGGTTGGGGGCTGCTTTTAGGCGCGGGCACCGGCTCTTTTTCCACCGGGGTCGGCTTTTGTTGTAACGCCACTTTTTGCACGGCCGGGGTACCGAACATTTGTACGACAAAAATGGAATTTTTACCTTGGTATACCCCCTCCGCTATGCCTATGCCTATTTCTTCAAAATTCTTATTTAATATATTAGCCTTATGGCCCGGGCTGTTCATCCACGCTTCTTCCACATTTTCCGCTTCACTGAAATTTACGGCCAAATTTTCGCCTGCGACCAAATAATTATAATTGGCAGTAGTTATAAAATCCCACGGCAATCGGCCGTCCGGCGAAGTATGGGCAAAATAGCCTTTGGCCAACATGTCATTGGCTTTGGCTTGGGCTGCTGCGTTCAAAAGTTCATTGGGCTTTAACTCGGTAAGCCCAAACGTTTTTCGGGAGTCGTTGGTTAAGCTAATAATATTTTGGGCGGTTATGGCAGAAGAATAAGCCGGCAGCACGGGGCCAAACGTAAGCAAGCTAATGCTCAAGACCTTTACCGTCACCAGCAAAACGGAAAACAATGCCATAGCCCTATGGCCAAATAAGTGGGGATGGTAATTGTTGCGGGGATGCGGGACTACATGGTCATGCAAATGTTCAAAAAAACCCCGAAAAAATGTCCGGGCATGGCTTAAGAAAGTTTGTTGCTGTATAAACTGCATGGGTTTTGTTTTTGCTTTGGGAAGGCCCTGGTTATGGATACTTAACCATAGACGCACATATGAAAAAAATATTTCACTTTAAAGTGCGGGGCCTGCGCATATTTATTTGTGTTTTGTTTTTGTTTCTTTCAACGAACTTTACATTAGTATTATAGCACAAAATAAAAATTTCCGCAAGAGGCGCATAGGCCTTGCGGAAATTCATTATTTTAATAAAGTAGCGTTTAGCGTGTAGTAAGTAGCGTTTAGGAAAAACTAAACTAGTGATCAGTGGACAGTGGACAGTGAACAGTGGTCAGTAATTGCAAGGATCAAAAGCCAATAGTTAAGCATTTAGTCACTGGGTTTTGATTAGAAATTAGATATTAGAAATTAGAAATTGGTGTTAATGGTAAAGGATTAAAGATAAAGGATAAAGGATTGCAGCCCTTCTTGATTCATGCTTATGAATACTAATTAACGCTATTTCCCTACCTGCGTTCCAGACTTAACAACCGGCTTGGTAAAGTCGGGAGTGTCTTGGATAGTGCTATCACTTAAAATAATATAACTTACTAGGGATATGCCGGTTACGACCAAAAAGACAATGGTCCAAATAAACCAGCGGGGGTCATATTCCTGGGCAGGGGCAGATGGTTGTGTGGGCATAAAAGAAGATTTAAAATTTAAGTTGTAAGATTTAAAGTTTAACTCTACGAAATTAGCATTTAGCGTGTAGTGGGTAGCGTTTAGGAACTGCAGACCTA
>CAYOXN010000038.1:9307-9854 GCA_964407965.1 uncultured Candidatus Saccharibacteria bacterium | reverse complement strand
GACGTTGTGCTCTTTGGCTAGTTTTGCACAGTCCTCGTATTCAGGTTGCGCGTTTACCACTTTGCCGTTTAAGAATCCAATTTTAACTTTAACGCTCCCCCACTGGGTATTAACTTCTTTAAACTGTATATCCAAACCTTCGCACTCGGTTTCGTAGGAACGGACGCCGAGGGTTGTGGTTTCGGTAAAAAATAATTGCTTAAGGGTGTCTTTGAGTTCGGGTTTGCACAAAACCTGGAGCCTTACCGCCGGGCGGCCTTTTTTACCGTATGCCGGCAGCATAATAACCTGGTGAGCTCCCGCCTCAAAAAACTTTTCCTGCACATACCCAAACAAACGCATGTCCATGTCGTCTATATCGGTTTCCAAAACTATTAATTTCATATGCCAATTGTTATTAAACAAAGGGTAGTATACCTGTTTTTGAGGGTTTGTTCAAGAGCCTTGTTAGAATTTAGAAGTAAGAATCAAGAATTAAGAATAAAAAAAGAAACCCTTTTTATCAGGTCTCGGACGAAGCATAACCGTTTTCAAATCTCGTAGCCAA
>CAYOXN010000038.1:0-9297 GCA_964407965.1 uncultured Candidatus Saccharibacteria bacterium | reverse complement strand
GTGGGTCCGAAAAGTCCCCTTCTCGACTTTTAGACACACGTCCCCCGATTTGGCTAGCCGGTTAATTGCCTTTTGATCAGCCCCGACGTAATTGCCGGGACTTTCTATTAGCTCGCTTTCAAAATGAAGGGTCCCGCGTACCTTTTGCCCACCCAAAAGGTACAAGGTAACCTCTTTATGCCTTTGAGGGGCGCTCAGCCACTCCCGCATAAAAAGGTGCAGCATTCCTGTTTGCCAAGGGCTCAGAATCTCGTTCGGCATTTACCTCCTTTACGTGACCCTTAGTATACAACTTTAAAACCTTAAGTCAATACAAAGATGATTTTTGTCTATAGATATTAGGAATTAGGGCTTGGTGCTAAGGGTAAAGGATCAAGGATAAAAGATTAAGGATGTCTACTATTTACTACTTACTAACCGCTACCTACTAAATCATAATTCTTGATCTCCCCCCTTCCTTTGCCTCAAAAAGCTAAAAATGCTAAAATTTCTATAGCATAATTACGATTAGTAACCTACAACTTAAATCTTACAACTTAAATCTTAACTCTACTCCCCCCATGGACGACGTACGCAAAGACTTTAAAGAACTTAAACTCCTTAACCTCAGGGAATGCAAAACCGTAAGCGACATAGTCCGAGGCATGGACTTGTGTTCGTTTGGCGCGCGCATGCTGGGCGAAGTTACCGACAGCTTAGAGCAGCTTATAAAATCCGGCCAACAACCGGCAATAGTTTTTGACGGCAAACCGGGCACTAAATTGGCAAGCCTGCTAGATTCCTGGGTACAAAAAAACTGGGCAAACAAACTGTATACGCCCGAAGACTATGCAAATAGCGCACCCCAAGGCGGCAGCATTTTGGTGGTAGGATTATTTTCCGAACGCTGCCAAGACGCAATTTTCCAAAAACCCGAACGTGCCATATTCATAAACCCCGAAGGCCTGGCCAAACCTGGGCAAGTTAAAGACGGTTTTTACCCCGATGTTTCTTTTGCCGACCCAAAATTGGTGCTGCCTATTATAAACCTCGCGCTCGAAGAACGCATAAACAACAATCCGTCTTCCATAACCGACCTGGTCAAAGACCTTTCAGAATATGGCGACGCCGGCACCGAAGTGGCTTTGGGTGCGCAAACGCTTAAAGCCATGGTGGAAGACCCGGACTGCACGGTGTTTTTAACGCTCTCCGGCGCCATGACCATTGCCAAAATGGGGTTGGTAGTCTGCGACATGATAGACCTGGGCATGGTTAATTACATTGCCTCCACTGGCGCGCTTATGGCGCACGGTTTTATAGAAAGCGTGGGCCTTCACCATTACAAATACAACCCCAAACACAACGACGAACTCCTGGCTGACCAAGCCATAAACCGCGTAACAGACACTTTGGAGCCCGAAGAAAACTTTACCCACATAGACGAAATTTTACAGGAAATTTTAAAAGACTTAGACCCAAAGGCGCCATTCTCCTCCCATATTTTCCATAAAATGCTCGGCAAATATTTGCATGACAAGTACCCCAACGAGCGCGGTATATTAAAATCGGCCTACGAAAAAAACGTACCCGTAGTAGTCCCCGCTTTTATAGACAGCGAAGTGGGCAATGACGTGTTTACCAACAACCTGGCCAGAAAACGCGACGGCAAAGAGCCACTGGCCATGAACATGGAGCTCGACAGCCAAGTACTCATAGACACGGCCATACAAAGCAAGCGCATGGGCATATTTACCATTGGCGGCGGCGTGCCCCGCAACAACACCCAAAACGTGGCGCCCCTTATAGAAATTGCCAATGCCCGGGTGGAAGAACTAAACTGGCCCACCCGCATGTTCCACTATGGCTGCAAAATTACCCCTGACAAAATGTTCTATGGCCACCTTTCCGGCTGCACGTATTCCGAAGGCATGTCTTGGCGGAAAATGGACCCCAAAGGCCGCTTTACCGAAGTCCACACCGACGCCACCATAGCCTGGCCGTTCATGGTCAAATATGTTATGGAGCAGCTAAAGCTTAACTAGAATCATGAATTAAGAATTATGAATTAAGAATACTGCACTACTGATAATTACAATATAAAACATCCCGCATACGCGGGATGTTTTATATATCCTTGATTCTTGATTCTAAATTCTTAATTCTTAATCAGCCCCATTGCCTCTACCTGTTTCTTTACGCTTGCTGCGCTGTCGACTTCTATTTTCTTGCCGTTAAAATACAACGTAGGGGTGGCGTTAACGTTTAGCCCTAAGCCTTCTACCAAATTCTGCTCTACGCGGGATTTGTAGGTTTGTTCACCCAACTCTTTCTTAAAGCGCTCCATGTCGGTTACACCAGCCGCTTGGGCATAGCTTACAAATTTTTCCGTAGGATTGGCTAAATTTTCCCACTCAGCCTGTTTATCATAGGCTATATTTGTAAACTCCCAAAACTTGCCTTGGGCACCTGCCGTTTCGGAAGCCACGGCGGCAAAGGCAGCATTGCGGTGAATGGTAACGAGCGGAAAGTGGCGGAAAACGACTTTTGTGTCCGGTAATTCCTGGGGCAGAGACTTTAAAATAGGCTCATAATTCCGGCAGGCTGGACATTGGATATCCTCATAAGCAACAATGGTATTTTTTGCTTCTGGGTTTCCCAATATATGGTCGTCAGCCTGTACGGGCAAAGGTTCGGTTAAAGGCTTTACATTATTTACATTAAAATCCACGCTAACGCTGCTGGCCGGAGGCGGGGAAGCTTTGTAAAGCACAAAGCCTAAAGCCAAGACCGCAAGAATAATAATAGTTATAATAATGTTTTTCTTCATGTTGCGTTAAATAATTATAATTTACGGATATTATATGATACTAATATACTTATTCATACAAATGATACGGATAATACTGATTTATTAGATCCGTATTATTTGTATCATTCGCATGCATTGGCAGATTAGTATCGCGTATTAGTTAACTGGCATTTGCAGACCCATAGTGCTTACCCCCGCCACTTGGGGCGTTTGGGTCCAAGCAAAATTTGTCCAAGTCCAAATTGCCAATTTTTTAGTTTCAAAAAATTGTGCGGTACTGTTTACGCTGCCCAATAAAACCACAATTATATTTTTTCCATCTACATCTTTCAATTCTGCAGCAAAATTATACCTCGATTCTTCCAAATAGCCGGTTTTAGCCCCGGAAATCAGAAAGCTACCGTCTGCCAACAACCGGTTGGTGGTTTTAAGCTTATGGGTGTACTTTTTGCCCGATCCCGTAGACTGTAACGTATACGTTACCCTGTTGTCAGCATCGGTAATTACGCCATAGCCAAACGCGGCTTGGGCAATATGGGAATAATCGCGCGCCGTTATGCTGTTTGCCGGGTCTATGCCGGTTGGTTCAACGAACGTTGAATGAATAGCCCCCACGCTCATGGCTTTTTCATTCATGCGCTTAACAAATTCTTCTTTGGAAAGCCCCGTACTCCGGGCCAGCGCATTGGTGGCATTGTTTGCCGAGGCCACAAGCGATGCGTACAAAAGCCCTTTTACGGGATACTTAACTCCGGCTTTCGTGGCTATCCTCGCTCCCCCAACTTCGTCTGCCTTAGCCATGGTTATGGCCCCGCTCAGTTTTGGGTTAAGGTCCAACACCACCATGGCCGTAACCAGCTTGGTTAGCGAGGCCGGTGTCCAGGGCATATCGGCATTTTTTTCCAATAGCACTTGGCCCGATGCTTTGTCTACCACCATATAAGCTTGCGCGGTCATTTCATCGTAATTAAATGCATACGAATTTTTTGGCACTGGCGCAGCAAAAACTACCCCCGGCACTACAAGGGATATGGTAACTACCATTATTGCTAAATGAATTCTGAGCTTTTTCATTTTCGTCTCCATGTGTATCTTTTTTATCTGTGTTTATCAGGTATGTTTCCGTGTGAATCCGCGGTTATCCAAGCATGTTGCCGAATTTGCTCTGCAGCATTTTTTTATGCTGCTTAAAGAGGTCTTCCAAAGCCGCACGGATATGCCGGGCAATTTCCGACTTGTCGCCAGCTATGGAAGCGTCTACCTCTACGCTTTTAATGGCTTGGTTGCCGTCTATGGTAATTTTAATTTTTTGTCCGCTCGATGCGCCCGTAACCGTTTCTGTGGCAAGCAGCGTTTCCAGCTGCTTGGCTTGCTTGCGCATTTCATTTATGTCTTTAATCTTGTCTAAAAAACCCATATCTGTTGTCTTTCACAAATGACAATTGACATTTGACTAATCTAGTAGGGGCGGCCACTGGCCGCCTACTAACGATACACGTAAGTCATGTGCTGCTTGTCATGAATTAAGAATGAGATAAAAGCCTGTTCTTGACCATCCGGAAGAGCACGCCAAACGCCATAAGGAACACTACCGCCGAAGCTGCCCAACCCACAATGGGGATAAACTTTACCAAAGACCATGCCGCAACGCCAATGACGATAACTTGCCAATCGGGGTGAGCATCAGCCGGTTTGGCGACCAAGTGCAATATTAAATATCCGACGACTAATGCGGCCAAGACATTGGCTATTAAAATAACCAAACCCCATGCCACAAACGTTACCATGCTCACATAGTATCCCACTACCGTAAGCAAAGCGAGCGCTGCGGCTATGGGAACAACTATAAACGCAGCCAAGCCAATTCCCAAATGTTCCCAGGGTTTCTGCATAATGCCCGAAGTGGCACCGGTAAATACCGTACGTCCAAAACGCATGAGCATCCAAGCTGCCAAGCACCAGGCTATGAGTTTAATGAGGAATGCGGCCGTAACAATGCCTGCCACGCCGGTGCGCCCGTCTTTGCGTTCCATTTTGGTGTACTGCACGGCGGGAACTTTGGCACCGTCTTCTATAACCGCTTCTTTGGGGCCTTTATAGGTCACTGCGCCTGCTACTTCGGCGCTTTTGCCAAACGTTAAGCCTTGGCTGGCTTGAACCGTAACATTACCGTTGACTTTGCCGTTAATTACCACATTGCCGCCCATAACCCTGACATTCCCGGTTACCGGGGCATTTAATTGTACGTTGCCGCCGGCAATAACCACATCGGCCCCTATGCTGGAAGAGTCAGCAACCGTTACATTGCCGCCTGCCACCAATAAATCGCCTCCTATGGCGCCGCTCAAGGTTATGTTTCCACCAACCACGCGGGCATCCTCGCCTATTTTACCGCTCACTATTAACGTACCGCCTGCAAGGAGCGCGTCTTTTTCTACTTCTCCAATAACTGTTACCGTACCTCCGGCAGAAACCAGGTCGCCTGTAGTTTTTCCGTTCACATTTACCATGCCACCGGCAGTGTACAGGTTCTTATGGGTTTCCGAAGCGCCCACGGTAACTGTACCGTTGTCACGCTGGTTACCGCCTATAAATTCAGCCGCGTATGCGGTTAAACTCAGGGTTAAACCTAAGGCTATTATTCCCACAAACGCAATTTTTTTTCTCATATATCCTTTATTAATGCTAAGTTAGTATATCATTTTTTAACGCATTCGTTAAATGCCTTTACTTGGGCATTGTATGCCTCGGTTACCTGTTTTAACAGGTCAACTTTGTTGTTGTAAACCTTTACCGTTGCATTGTATTCCCGCACTTTTTGGTTATAGGCTTCATACTCGCTTTCGGTTTGGGGCTCTCCCATGCTGTTTAATTCCGCCTTAAGGGTTGCGAGCTGGGCTTCGAGGTTATGTGCCTCGGTTTGATACGCTGCTATTTGCTGTTTTTGGCTCTCGTTAATACTTGGGCAGTCCGAAGCCGGCCGGCCGAATTCCTGGACGGCGAGCCACACTTTTTTACCTTCGTACATGCCTTGGCCAACGGCAACGCCTATTTCGGTGTAACGGCTGTTTAAGATATTTGCGCGGTGGCCGGGGCTATCCATCCAAGCCTGCACCAGTGCTTCGTCATCTTTATAATTGCCCAAAGCCAAATTCTCGCCTATGGCCACATAGACATACCCCACACCCTTCGCCAAGTCGCCGGGCCCTACGCCTTGCGGGGACTCATGTTCAAAATATTGGGCATTAAACATGTCCTCAACTTTTTTTTGGGCGGACTGTTCCAGTAAACGGTTGGTTTTAAGTGCAGGCAGGCTGTGCTGGCCGCGCTGGGCATTTGTCCATTGGACAACCCCGTCTACGGTAAGCTTGGGGTTGGGGGCGTCAAATTTTGCCCGCAATGCCCCGCCAGTGGAAATTTCCTGGGCTAAATTCTCTATGATCTGCCCAGCCCCGCTCTTTTCTTTCAGCGCATTCAAATGGGGCTTTACCTGGGAACGGAACAAAAAACCCAGCACCACTATGGCACCTATGACGCACAGGACTATAGTTTTTTTCATAGCGTATCCCCTTCAGGAATAGGCAGGCTTTTTTCCTGTTCTATTAAGTATTGCAGGACAAAAAATATAACCAAGTTAATGCACAATCCCACGGTGGCAGAGAGTTGTTGGTTTATGTAGAGGAAAAATTGGGTTAAAAATAAAGAGACCATAACCGCCCGTTTAAGCATTTCATATGCCTCTTGGCGTTTATGTTTACGGATTAAGAGGTTGGCGGAAATAATGGCCAGCCATGCGCTCACCATGGAAAACAGCATCTGTCCCCACGAGGCATACGTCGCCGAATGGAAAATGTCCCACACCGACCACGCCATAGTGCCCAAAGAATAGGCTATGGCAAACATGACTATGCTTTGGTTAAACCAAGCTTTTTGCACTGCCCAGCCATATATTCCTCGCACAACTTGTTTTGTGCGTTGCCAAAAACCTACCCCGCCGGCCACTGGCGGCTGGTATGCGAGCAAGACTTGCCTTAACGCCGCCGCGAGCGGGGTTTGCATGCCGCTCTTGTCCAAGAAATCCAACACCCTGTCCCGCTCTCGTGCATCGAGGTCGTCTATAAACGCCTCTTTGGAAAATTCCAAAGCATTTACCGCATATCCTTTTGGGGTAATGGGTAAAAACCGTTCCAGTGAGCGTATGGTAAAGAAAAGCAAAACAAATAAGACATAAATGAAAGCTATGGTGGGCTGGTAAAAATAATTGTTGTTGCTGGTAATAAATTTGCCTAACTCATCTATAAAAGCGCCAAAGCCTACCCCGCCCACTACCGCTGCAATTTGTTTTGCTTCTTTGTTCACAAATACCAAAACACTCAAAAGCGCCAGGAGCATGGCCAAACCGCCCCAGAGCATGTGGGCAATATGGAACCCGCCGCCGCCCAGTTGGGGGTACCCGGTTATGTCCAGTACCGCGCGAATAATGAGCAACGAAGAAACGGCAGACACGAAAAAAACCTCCAAAAGCTGCCCAGCTTCGGCATAGCGGATAAATATTTCAAATTTAGTGGCAAGTCGGGAAAACATAATGGGAACCAGGTTTTAGGTGTTAGGTTTTAGGTGTTAAGTAAATTAGTTTCAAGTTCGTAAAGTTATCAAGTAGGGTATAGAGTAAAGGGTTAAGGGTATAGCATGCAGAATACTAAACCCTTCACGCTATACGCTTAACCCTAACTTTTGATTCATTGTGGGTTAAGGATCAACCTGCCCGCGGTTCGACTGAGCTCACCGTCGAAGTCCATTGGCTTCGCCTTCAGGCGATGGCAGGCGGGGGATAAAGGATTGAAGCCCTTCTTGATTCTTGATTCTATATTCTTGCTTCTATATAACATCCACTCCCACGGCTTCGCGTATGTGGTTAAAGCCGTCGCGTTTAAGCAGGCGCACCAGGCCGCGGTTAATTTGGCCAATGGCCTGGGGGCCTTCAAAAATAATTCCGGTTATGAGTTGGATGAGCGAGGCCCCAAGCCGGATTTTTTTATAAGCATCTTCTGCGGTAAACACCCCGCCGCAGCCCATTATTACAAACTCGCCCCGGGTTTTTTTGTATAAGTAGGCTATTTGTTTATTTGACAACTCCTCCACCACTTTGCCCGAAAGCCCGCCTTTTTCGGGCAAGACATCAAAAGGGTTTATGCTGGGGTTTTTGCGGTCTTTGGCTAAGTTAGTGGAAATAAACCCGGTTAACCGGTAAGTGCGGGCTAGGGTAATTATTGCATCAAGTTCCGCTTCCGAAATTTCCGCGGGCATTTTTAAAAACACAGGCTTAGTAACTTTTATTTCCGCAAGCGCAGCTAGCAGCCGGTCGAGCTTGGCGGCATCCACAAACGGCTCCCCGCCATAAGCATTCGGGCAGGAAATATTTATAGTATAATAGCTACCTATGTTAGCCTTGTTAAATAAATACAACGCTTTGCCATAGTCGGCTATGCCTTCTTTTTCTCCTACGGTATCCGGGCTATTGGTTTTGGCAATACTAATGCCCACAGGGAACCTAAAACGTTTTTTCTTAAGCTTGTGGGCTATGGTTTCCGCCCCGTCATTTTTTAAGCCATAATACACGGCCAAACTTTTAGATTTTTTTAACCGCCATAAACGGGGCTTGGGATTACCAATGCATTTTTCACCGGTAATAGATCCCACCTCTTCGAAGCCAAATCCTACATGCGGCAAAATGTCCGTTAGTTGGGCGTTTTTGTCAAACCCCGCAGCCAAACCTATGGGATTTTTAAAATAAATACCGGCCACAGTTTGTGACAGCATGGGGTTCTGGTACCCCAATGCGGTACCGGTCAGGCTCCTGGTTATGAAGTTGCTGCCCAAAAAACGCCCCAATGCCACAATAGTGTCATGCACACTTTCGGGGTCCTGCAAAAAAAAGAACGGCTTGGCAACACCTTTGTAAAGCGCGCTCGTAAACCCGTCCCTTAAACCAAATAAAATATCTTTACTCATGTGACAAAAAAAGTTGGTAATTAGCTTGCAGTTCGGGTAAGGTTTTATACGTACCCAGTTCAGCCGGGAGTATCCACCGGTATTCGGTATGTTCGTAATCGAGCATGACCGGCTGTACCTGTTTTAATTTTACCCCAGCCAATTGAATTATCCAAGTTGTACCCAAAGGTTCGTCGAACCGTTCCACCACAGGGCCCAGCGTAAGGCTGGTTATTTCAGGTTTACCTATGCCCAATTCTTCGTGTAACTCCTCAAAAATTTTATCTTCTATGCTGCCTAACTCGTCTAAATACCCGCCAACCACATGCCAGGTGTTTTGGTAATTACCCACTTTGTCACTGCGTTTGAGCAGCAAGAGCTTGCCTTCGGCTTCTACAAAAACGGTTAGCACCGCAGCGCGTGTGGCGCCGGTATAATTTATACTGCCATCGTCAAATTTGGGCAACTCCGCATAAAGTTTTTGTATTTCATTCAATATATCCATGCTATTTTACTGT
>CAYOXN010000037.1:0-9861 GCA_964407965.1 uncultured Candidatus Saccharibacteria bacterium | reverse complement strand
TTAAAAATGGTCCAGGTAGACCGCAAGCATTTGGAAAGCCATTTCCCGCAAGCCGAAGCTTGGGTGGAACGCTTAGGCCAAAAAACGTTAAAGACATTTACCGAATACGGCATAGACCCGGTAAAAGCCCAAGGGACGGACGACCCGAAAGAAATTGGTAAAATGGTCAAAGAGAGCTTGTTTGAATACATGATGTCAGGACCTATTGTAGCTATTGTCATACAAGGCATCCACGCCATAGACATGATCCGCAAACTTGCCGGCCATACCTTGCCTGTGTTTGCCGAAATGGGTACCATTCGCGGCGACTATTCGGTAGACTCGCCTTCGGTAGCCAATGTGGAACGCCGCGCCATACACAACATTATGCACGCGTCGGAAAATCCCGAAGAAGCCAATAACGAAATTTCCCTGTGGTTCACCCCCCAAGAAATCCACGCATACAAGCGGGCAGAAGAAGACATAATGTTTTAAATTCACGGATACACAGATACTGTAGATTACGCGGATAAAAAGTTAAAACCCTCTCTTTTAGAGAGGGTTTTAAAATGTTAAGACGGTTGACAGGGCGGTTTAAAAGTTTATACTAAGTGGGAAATGGGGGAGTCATGAATGAATATCAGAAAATGATGGGTGAGATTGCGCGCACCCATCAAGCCATGCTAAGAGTCCAGGCGCAGCAGCAAAAACGCCTGCAAAAGCTTACTCAGGACTCGAAAGAGTACCTACTAGCGATGCACGCTAATTTGACGAAGAAGCTGCCTAAAAAGACAGTTGCCGGAAATGAGTGGGTAGATGGTGTCGTTGTGTGGCTGTGCGAGTCGGTACCTAGTTGCGACAAGAAATTGCCAGTGTGGTATGATCCCATATTTCACGTCCGCTGGGTGTGGTACCTGCTACTTAACAGTCGATTGGAATCTAAGCCTGTTCATTTTGAACATTTGCGGAAACTTATCCCCGGCAAATACCAGACGGCCCAACAGGCGCTGCCGGAAATAGAAGCATTGTTCGACCGGTGGTCGGAGTGGGTGGAAGTGGTCGCGCAAGAAATTCCCGGATCCGTGATGCCGGATACTGAAATAGTAGACGTGGAAGTTAAGCTTGGAGTTTGGCGGAAGAAGAAAATTACCACAGTAAGGGAAAATCTGCCCTCGTACCGGCTGGTGCTTACACTTAAAAAAGCGCCAATCCTTCCCAAGCCCACATGAACTTTATCTTCGGCTTTACCCTGACACCTTACTGGTGGAAGGGTTTTTTATTCGCGGATGCCTGCCCGTCCCGCCGTTGGCGGGACTTTGGCAGGCGGGCACGGATAAAAAGTTAAAAACCCTCTCAATAGGAGAGGGTTTTTTATAAGTGTAATCTTCAGTATCAGTGTATCTGTGAATAATTTATTTTTTCCTAAAAAACCTGGGCAGTTTAAGGTCTTGGAGCTTGAGTTCTTTTATGCGCTGCAGCAAGCCTTTGTCGTTTTCGTTCAAGTAGTGGCGAATTTTATTGCGCGCACCCGACGTTTTGGCAGCCTCCAACCAGTCGCGGGAAATTTTAACCGGTTGCTTGTTTTTTAAAATTTCCACGACATCGCCCTGTTCCAATTGGTCGGTAATTTTGGCCATTTTGCCGTTTATTTTGGCGCCCATCATGTGGTAACCTAAATCGGAGTGGACGGCAAAAGCAAAATCTATGACCGTGGCTTCGCGGGGCAAATCCTTAACGTCGCCTTTGGGCGTGAGCACAAAAATCCGGTCTTGGAAAAAATCTATGCGCAAGCTTTCCAGGTATTCTTCGGGGTTAGGGGTTTCTTCCTGCCAAGCATGTAGTTCTTTTATCCAGTTCGTTTGGATAGGGGAATTAACGCTTTCTTTGCCTTCTTCTGAATAAAACCAATGGGCGGCAATGCCGCGTTCGGCTTCCTCGTGCATGAGGTCGGTGCGGATTTGGATTTCAAAAACTCCGCCGTGTTTGTCGAACACAGAGGTATGGAGCGACTGGTAGCCGTTGGGTTTGGGAATGGCTATATAGTCCTTTACCCGTCCGGGCACTGGCTGGTAGTGGTTATGGATAATCCCCATTATGGCATAACAGTCCGCTGTAGTTTTGGTTATAATGCGCAAGGCAATAACGTCGTATATTTTGGTTATGTCGTTGTCGTAGCGTTTAAGTTTGTTCCAAAGCGAATACAAACGCTTGACGCGGCCGGATATTTCTTCAAACTTCATGCCCTCGGTCCTCAAAATATGGGCCAAATTTTTTTGCATTTCCTTAATGTTTTCGTCCCTTTTTTCTAGTTCCGATTCTAACTGTTTTTTGGTATCCTCAAACTCTTTTGGGAAAACTATTTGGAACGAAAGGTCTTCCAACTCGTCTTTCCACGTGCCTATGCCCAAGCGGCCGGCTATGGGCGCGTACATTTCTAGCGTTTCCGTAGCCACTTTTTTTTGCTTGTCTTGAGGGATATAGCTTATGGTGCGCATGTTATGCAAACGGTCGGCAAGTTTGATTAAAATAACCCGCACGTCCGCGCTGGTGGCAATAAACATTTTACGCAAATTCTCCACGTAATACTTGTCTTTGCTATTGCGCAACCGTACATGGCCTAGTTTGGTTACACCACCCACAAGATGGGCAATCTCCTGGCCAAATTCCGTTTCCACTTCTTCCAAAGCAACTTTCGTGTCTTCGGGTACATCGTGCAGCAACGTAGCGGCCAATGTAGGGGCGTCCGGAAAAATTTGGCCTAGTATAATTGCGGCATGTTTACAATGTTCAAAGTAGTCTTCGCCGCTTTTGCGTTTTTGGCCCTCGTGCGCTTTTTGGGCAAAGTTAAAAGCCTTTTCTATAAGCTCCTGGTCTTTAACCTTGAAATTATGGGGGATAGATTTTAAGAATCCTTTGGCGTCTGTCATATAGTGTCATTTTACCATGGATACGGGGTTATTTCTATAAATCATTTTGTCATCTTATCATCTTAACATCTTAGCATTTTATCATCTTACCACCTTATCATCCTGACAAAATAACTATTTAGCAAACTAATAACATACGAATTAAACATTCCTAGTGTCATAAAATTATTAGCATTTTTTCACATATGTGAAAAAATGCTAATAATTTTAGTGGGAATAAGTGGGGATGAGAATATAAAATAAAATTTAAAGCCCGCGAGAAAAATATTTTCCTCTAGCGGGCTTAAGAACTTTTTATAGTAATTGCAATTTAATATTATTACAATGTACTTTTTTCGCGGGTATTTTATGCCTACCCTTAGCAACTATCGATATATAAAAGGTTGTTACTACGGTTGATAGTTACAATGACAATTCGAGCTTAGTCATTGTTGGCTGAGGAAACCACCTAGGACGAGGGATGGGAGGATCCCAGCCCAAGAGCGAGGCGAGGCGAATTGGACACGCTGTTAGCGTAAGCTCCGTAACACGAGAAGCCGTTAACAGCTTTTGATCAAAGCGTTCACGTTTACCCAATGGAAGCATAAGACGGGACAACAAAAACCAGTTATCGATTCTTTTGTCGCACTTTTCATCAAGAGCCTGTTTGAGGATGTCGGATAGTTTTGGATTGAAGTGGTTTAGATAACGAAGTGCCGAATCCTGAATTAGAGGATCGTGTACCCACTCTTTCCATATATCTCCGAAATTGCGGGGAACCTGTCCTACAACTTTTACTATCTTGGTGCCAACTTTTGTGACTGCGAAGTTGTTGCCAAGTTTGTTATTGTCCCATGTCAGAATGAACTTGAATGTTGATTCACCACCCTTGGCCCTGCACCAGAAATTGTGACAGTCTCTGACCTGCAGGACAAATATTGAGGGATCAGAAACAAATACATCGGGGATATACAATCGCCCCTTTGTTGTGTTAAATATGCCTACTACCATGCTTTTCTGCATGATGTTTCCTTTCATGTACTGAGATACCTCCTTGGTGGAGGGCTGGCTTTGCAGACAGCGGGGTGGGAGGGTAAGCTCACATTCCGCTGCCCACAAAGGGCCCTGTTTGACCCAATATAGTACAAATATCATAGCTTTTTGTCAATGGTGGACAGCAAAGGTATAATGAAGGAGCGAGTAAGCTTATAAGCAAATAAGCTAATAAGCAAATATGCAAAAAAAAGATTGCTTCGGCTGCACTCGCAATGACACAGGGTGGTTTTAGATAGCTTTGTAAATCAAAGTAGTTTCTAAACGCTACCTACTAACTGCTAAATGCTAAAGTTATGCCCGAACTGCCAGAAGTCCAAACTGTTGTACAAGAGCTGAATAAAAAACTTAAAAACCGTACCATACAAGCCGTAGAGGTGCGGGCGGGGAAATTGGTGGGTATAGGCCCGCAAACCCTTTCGCCAAAGCGCAAAACCAACGAGGCGGCCGTAAAGAAGTTTGTGCAATTGCTCAAGGGCCAAAAAATATTGAGCGTAAAGCGCAGGGCAAAGTTGCTGATTTTTGACTTGTCTGGCCCATGGTCCATGCTGGTGCATTTAAAAATGACCGGGCAGTTTATTTTTGAAGACCTGGCTTTGCGCAAAAAAACCGGCGGCAAGTACAGGCTGCTGAACAAAAAAACCGCGCCGCTGACGCAGCTGCCGGCCAAGCATACCCATGTAATTTTTTATTTTACCGACAAGTCGGTTTTGTATTTTAACGACGTACGCAAGTTTGGCTATTTAAAGCTCGTGCATGACAACGAAATAAACCAGGTTAAAGAGCTGCAAGAGTTTGGGTTGGAACCTTTTGACAGGTTTTTTACGTTTGGACATTTTACTCAAGCACTTGCCAAACGTAAAAATGCAAAAATTAAAAGCGTGCTGATGGATTCAAAAATTGTCGCGGGTATTGGTAATATTTACAGCGACGAAATTTTATTCCATGCCAAAGTCAGGCCTATGCGTACGGTAGCATCGCTCAATGATTTGGAACTTAAAGCCATATATTTAAATATCACGCCGGTGCTAAAAAAAGGCATACAAGCCAAAGGTTCGAGCGTGGGTGATTTTGTGAGGACAGACGGTAGTTGGGGCCAAATGGGCAAATACCACTTTGTTTATGGGCGAGAGGGACAAAAATGTAAGGAATGTGGTACGATAATAATATCGGTAAAGCTTGGCGGGAGGACGGGGAGTTTTTGTCCGAAATGCCAAAATTAGAATCAAGAAGTTAGAATCAAGAAGCAAGACTTAGTAAGGAGTAATAAGTAATTAGAAAAAGCAGGATAACCAGTGGCATCTGTGCCCGCCTGCCAACACCTCGAAGCGTAGCTTGTGGACTTCGACGGCGAGCTCAGGGCAGCCGCGGGCAGGTATCAGCGCATCCGTCAATTTAAACCAAAACCTAACACCTAATACCTAAAACCTAATTAAGATTTATCTTTAATCCTTTACCTAAATGCCTTAAAAACTAATTACTGGCTTTTGAATTTTGCAACCTACTGGCCACTGTTCACTAGCCACAAGCTTAGTTTTAATAATATTAAAAAATTAATTAACTTTTTATGGAAAATGACGCAAACGAAAATAAACAATTGAGCCCGCAAGAAGAAATGATGTTGGAGATTTTGGAAAATACAAGAAAAACAAGGAATTACATAAAGTGGCAACTATATATTACCGTAGCCTTGGTGGTGCTGCCGCTTATTGGCATGTTAGTTATGATACCTATAGTTATGAGCTCGCTTGGCAATATTTCTAGCATTTATACGGGTGGGGGTTTGCAGTAAGAGGAAGTATTAACCGTTAGTCGGTAGCGCGACGCATTACGGTCATCTGGCAAATGAGTATCCTAAATTTATTTGTATAAAAAATGCCAAGCTTACGTGAACGGATATTAAACACATTACGTTTTTTTGACCTGCAGGACATACCCCTGACGCTTTTGGAATTGCATAAATTCCTTTTGGACGAAAAACAGCAGTTACAGTTTAAAATAAATACGGATTGGGAAATAGTCAATGAAAAAGTTGGCGAACGCGTGTCAGTCAGCCAGGTGCTTGAATGTTTAGATACCGAATGCAAAAACGAAGTTGAAAGCCGGTATGGCTACTATGCTTTAAAGGATAGGGGAGAGATTATACAAGCGCGCTGGAAAAATTATTTGTATGGGTTTAAGCGCGAGCGGCGCATTAAACGCTACGCCTGGATGCTCAAGCATATTCCCTTTGTCCGGGGGGTGGCCATAGGCGGCAGCCAAGCGTTAGGCCAGCAGCGGCAAGGTTCGGACATAGACCTTTTAATATTTACCGAATACGGTTTTATGTGGCTGGCCAGGACTTTGGTGAGCATATATTTCCAGCTTTTCGGTATTCGCCGCCATGGGGAGCAAGTTGCAAACCGTTTTTGCCTAAACCATTACCTGGCCCAACCCAAAAGCGTGGACCGGGAAAAAAATGCATATAAGGCCATGGAGTATGGCAGGTTAAGGCCGCTGGCGTATCCGCAAACGGTGAGCGTATTTTTGCAGCAAAACCAACAATGGATAAGGAGTTTTTTCCCGAATTTGGATTTTTCACACATGCGCTCCCAAGCGCAATCAACATTCCAAAAGTTGGGGGAATGGTTTTTAAATAATGCTTTTGGGAAATGGTTGGAAAAAATGTTAAAACGTATGGAATTGCCGCGCATTGTCCAAGACGACTACACGTTTGTTTTGGAGGACGAATTGTCGTTCCATCCGGGCAGCCGCCATACGGAACTGCTTGCCAAGTTTTTCCAGAATTTGTAAAAGCTTAGGACAATAAAAAACATTCTCACATTTTGCAGAAAGTGAGAATGTTTTTGTAATGTAATTATTTTTTAAATTCAGCCAGCAAGAAGAGGGGGAAGCGGTAGAGCCGGTAGCGTAAATTATAGTGTGGGCTGTCGGTGGGGCTGACTATGTCTGCCAATGAAGCTAGGGTAAAGCCGACTTGTATGGCTGTATTTATTTGTTCGCTTAAGGAATAAAAATGGGACATGTTATGCTGAATGCCGCCGGTAAAAGTGCGTTCGTTTGTCCGAAGCTGTTTGGCGTAACTGTCGAGAATTAACCGAGGTTTTTTGCCAAAAAGTTTGGTGAGGCCCCGTTTCCATTTGCCTACGGGCGAAGTATAGTAGGGGTTAACTATTACGGAAATAAATTGTCCACCGGGTTTTAATAGCCCAAAAATATTTTCGTACGTTTTAGCTAGGTCAGTTACGTCGAGCGAGGCACAGACTAAGACCACGACGTCAAAAAATTCTGAAGTCTCGCTGAGAGGTCCGGTAATGTCCGCAACGCGGAAGGTACAGTCCGGGTAGGTTTGGGCCGCATACTTAATGAGCAGGGGAGAAGAGTCTATGCCGGTAGCCGTGTTGCCGGCGGTTTTTAACAAATGGGTTAGCCAACCGCTGCCGCAGCCAACATCTAAAATACTTAAGCCCGAACCTTTAAGCGCGGAACTGACCGCTTGGCCAATTATTTCCTGGTGGATTTTACCGTCTTCGCTCTGAATAAATTCCAGGTACGCTTTGGCGCCAACGGGGGTTTGGTAAGTAGAGGAATTCATAGCTGTATTATATCAGGTTCTTGGTACTGATGCTGTACTTTTTAAGTCAAACCTTAGCGGGCAGCTAAAGCTTGCCCCTACACTAAAATATCAAAATTAAGCGTCATATACTGTTGTATTTTATCTCTTCTGAGCTATCTTAGCAGTCTCTTGACATGAGTGCTAGATTGGCTATAATAGTAATTGAATATAAAGAAAATTAACCTTAAAGTACGCTATGAAAGTCAAACCGTTAGGCAACCGCGTGTTGGTGAAGCAACTCTCGACCGAGGAAGTTACGAAGTCCGGAATTGTCTTACCATCTACAGTGGAACAGAAAGAAAAAACTCAGTATGAAATAATTGCCCTAGGTAATGGGGAAGAAATAAATCGCCTGGGCTTGAAAATCGGTCAGGTTGTAGTGGCTGGCAAATATGCCGGCGATGAAGTTGATTCTGAGGAATCAGATGAAATTAAATACAAAATTCTTTACGTAGGCAAAGAAAAAGACGAGAGTGATGTGTTAGCGATTATAGAATAATTAATTATCCACTGATCACAGATATCACAGATACACAGATTATTCATCTGCCTTTTATAAATGTTGTAGCATGGTGTATAGTCTCGTGTAATCTGCGAATCTGTGTAATCAGTGATCTGTGGAATTACTATGGCGAAAATTATCAAATATGGCTTCGAAGCCAAACAGGCTATTAAGGCCGGGGTAGACAAGGCGGCCAATGCCGTCCGCGTAACGCTTGGCCCTACGGGTAAGGCAGTTATTTTGGACAAAGGTTTTGGCAGTCCCACCGTGAGCGATGACGGGGTGACGGTAGCCAAAGAAATAGAACTTGAAGACAAGTTTGAAAATGTCGGCGCTTCGCTCATACAGGAAGTGGCCAACAGGACAAACGAAGAAGCCGGCGACGGTACGACTACCGCCACGGTGCTTGCCCAAAAAATGATAGAAGAGTCGTTTGAGGCGGCGGCTTTGGCATCTTCCCGCGCCAACGACATTAAGAAAGGCATGGACAAGGCGGTGAAGTTTGTGGTGGAAGAGTTACAGAAAGTAAAGAAGGAAATTAAGAACAAGGAAGAAATTAAGCAAGTGGCGACCATAGCTTCCTTGGACCCGCAAGTCGGCGAACTTATTGCCGAAGCCATGGAAGAAGTTGGCCACGACGGGGTAATTACCGTGGAAGAAGGCCAGACTATTGGCATTGAAAAGGAAGTGGTAAAAGGCATGCGCTTTGACAAGGGTTTTGTTTCGGCGTACATGATAACCAACAGCGAGCGCATGGAAGCCGTATGGGAAGACCCGTATATTTTAATAACCGACAAGAAAGTTTCTTCGGTGCAGGAAGTGCTGCCGCTTTTGGAAAAAGTCGCGCAGAGCGGCAAAAAGGAATTGGTAATTATTGCCGATGAAATAGAAGGCGAAGCGCTGACTACCTTTGTCTTAAACAAGCTTCGCGGTACGTTCCATGTTTTGGGCGTGAAAGCGCCGGGTTTTGGCGACCGCCGCAAGGAAATGCTGCAGGACATTGCGGTTTTAACCGGCGGCACGGTTATAACCGAAGATTTGGGCCTTAAACTCGACAAGGCGGAAATGGAACACTTGGGTCGCGCCCGCAAAGTTATTGCCACGAAGGAATTTACGACCATTGTGGACGGCCAGGGCAACAAGCAGGCTATTGATGAGCGCGTGCAGCAAATAAAGAACGCCATAAAAGATTCTACCTCCGACTTTGACAAGGAAAAATTGCAGGAACGCATGGCCAGGTTGGCCGGCGGGGTGGGTGTCATAAAAGTTGGCGCCTTTACCGAAACGGAAATGAAAGCCAAGAAATTTAAAATAGAAGACGCGCTAAACGCCACGCGGGCGGCAGTGGAAGAGGGGATAGTTGCGGGCGGCGGTTCGGCTTTGGCCAAAATTGCCCCCAAGCTGGAAAGCTTTGGCAAAGACCTGACCGATGCGGAACGCGCGGGCGTAAAAGTCGTGCGCAAGTCTTTGGAAGCCCCGCTCAGGCAAATAGCCGCCAACTCCGGCATTGAACCTACGGGCATAATTTCTTACATCCAAACCGGACCGGACGGCTGCGGTTATGACTTTTCCAAATATGACGGCGGCAGCTGGGAAGGCGGTAAAGTTGAAGACATGATGAAAGCCGGCATAGTGGACCCGCTTAAAGTAACCCGTCTGGCTTTGGAAAACGCTGTTTCCATTGCTTCCACCTTGGTTACTTCGGAAGCCATAGTAGTAGACAAGCCAGAACCTAAAACCCCGTCAGCCCCGGCAGGCGGCATGGGCGGAATGGGTGGGATGGATTACTAGGCTAGCGTTTAGTA
>CAYOXN010000036.1:1861-9865 GCA_964407965.1 uncultured Candidatus Saccharibacteria bacterium | reverse complement strand
TGGTACGCCAACAAGAGCAAGTTTATAAGCGGCGCAACTAAAATAAAATGTTGGGAAAAAGGATTTAAGTTCATGGGCTAAAATTAAAAATTATTTTACTAAATCTACGCCGCCTTGGCTAAAGGGGTTGCAGCGGGCTACCCGCAAGCCGCCCAATGTCATACCCTTTACCACGCCATGCTTATGCACGGCTTGCCGGGTGTATTCGCTGCACGTGGGATAATGCTTGCAAAAACCATAAGGGTATTTACCGGCAAACAACCAGCCGTGGTCCGGGGAAAATACTTTCTGGTATATAAACAGCAGGCCCAAGACTAGGTATTTTGGAATTTGGAAAATATGCTTCATAGAAAGTTATAAAATAGGGTTAAGCAGCCTGGAGCCAACCAATAACTTTAAAAACTCCTGCCTTAAGTGTTCGTTGGCCAGCTTGGCAGCCGCGGGCTTGGCCATTATGGCATACTTCCCGGGCTTTAACCCCCCAATATTTAACCTTAATATTTCCCGCAATTGGCGTTTTATCCTATTTCTATGGACAGCGCGCTTGTCTACTTTGGTGGAAACTACCACCGTGGCCTTAAAACCGGAGCTGGAAATAAAGTATTTAATATTAAAATACGGGCTAAAAAAGCCTTTTCCTCGGGATATAACGGTTTTTACGTCTGCGGATTTGGCAAGACGCTGGTTTTTTTTCAACATTTGGCTTATTTATGGGAAAAAAAATTTCCACCAATCTTTCAACACTTGCCCTATTATAGCAAATGCGGGGAAGACTGGTAGAAATGTAAAAACAACAGGCTAAACAGCCAAGCGTTTGCGGCCTTTGGCGCGGCGGCGGGCAAGCACATTTCGTCCGGTTTTCGTTTGCATGCGCTTAAGGAAGCCGTGCCTTCTGGCTCTGCGGATTTTTTTGGGCTGATACGTTCTTTTCATAATCGGCTGGATAAATACTTAAATTTCTTTGATAATTATACTAAAAAGGGGTGTATTCGTCAACTAATCCCGATCCGGAACTACAAATTTGATACGGATATACGGAAACCTACAGAAACTAAGAAGAATATAATTATAATATAAATTTTGTAGGCATCTGGTAGGCCTGTAGAACTTTTGTAGTTTTTGTAGCGATTTATACACACCCCAAAATCCAAAATTTTCATAAAATCCAAGAAAGTTTTAACATTTTCCACCCAAAGACACACTTTATCCACACCATATTAACAGGGTTAACAATATAACGCTTATATATGAGGAAATTAAGTAGTTTTACATGTTGATAACTCCCTGTTACTATACATATAAATGCCAAAAAATGATAAAAAAACCGTTAAAAACACATTACAGATATGAATAATCAACAGTTGTGGCAGGCTATATTAGGCAGCCTGGAAGTTTCTTTAAGCAAAGCAAACTTTAACACCTGGTTTAAAAATACCACCATCCTTGAACGGGGTGCCGACTATATTATTGTGGGCGTACCCAGCGCATTTAACCGCGACTGGATAGCGGCCAAATACCACCAGGAAATGCTTAAAGCCTTAAAAACCATTTCCCCGGACGTTAAAGAAATTCGCTACCAACTGGGCTCCACCCAAACCGTAAGCAAGCCGGTTTCCCAAAGGAATGATTCGGTTTCGGCCCCCCAACCCAAAGATTCGGCATTACCGCTTAACAGTTCCGGTTTAAACCCCAAATACACGTTTGAAACCTTTATTATTGGCAAAAACAACGAACTTGCCCATGCCGCTGCCATAGCGGTGGCTAAAAATCCAGGTACCCAATACAACCCCTTGTTTATATACGGGGGAGTGGGGCTGGGCAAAACCCACATTATGCAGGCGGTTGGGCATAAAATATTGCAACAAAACCCCAAAAACAAGATTTTGTACGTCAGCAGTGAAAAATTTACCAACGACTACATAGAAGCCTTAAAAGAAAAGCGCATAGAGGAGTTTAAAAAGAATTACCGCTACGTTGACGCGCTTATGGTGGACGATATCCAGTTTTTAGCCGGTAAAGAAGGTACCCAGGAAGAATTTTTCCACACCTTTAACGAACTGCGGGACAAAGGCAAACAAATAATAATAACCTCGGACCGGCCGCCCAAAGAAATTCCGGCTATTGAACAGCGTTTAATTTCACGTTTCGGGTGGGGGATGGTGGCGGACATTCAAGCGCCTGACCTGGAAACCCGCATGGCCATACTTAGGACCAAAATGGAAAAGAAGGGGGTAACCATTTCCGAAGAAATACTCTTCTATATTGCCGAAAACATACAAAACAACGTGCGTGAACTGGAAGGAGCGTTAAACCGCCTAGCTGTATACCAACAAATGGAAAACCGCGGTTTGGTTTTGGACCAAGCCAAAAACATCCTTGCCAGCATTGTTGGCGCCAAAAAGAAAGTCACTTCGGCCAAAAAAATTGCGGAATCGGTTTCGGAATTCTACAACATTACCACCGAGGACCTGGTTAAGCAGTCCCGCAAGAAAGAATATGTTAAGCCGCGCCAAATTGCCATGTATTTGATGCGGAAAGAACTAGACACCTCATTCCCTTCCATTGGCGACTTTTTTGGCGGACGCGACCATACCACTGTTATGCATGCTGTGGAAAAAATCCAGCAAATGATAAACCAAAAGGAAAGTTTTAAACAGGAAGTGGATTTAATTCTGGATAAGTTGTTTACATGAGAGGGGATAACCCACCGCCAGGCAGGGGATAAAACCGGGATTAAAACCACACCCCACCCAACACCGTTAGTTCTCCACTTCTCTCACAAGAGTTACCCACACCTACGCAAGGCTTAAACTATACAAAACACTAACAAAAACCTTCTATCCACAAATACACAGCGCTTATTATTACTACTTTGTATTTAATTATTCTTTTATATTAATAATATGAAAGTAATCTGCACACAGGAAAACTTAAGGACAGGGCTTCAGTTGGTAGGAAGGGTAATTTCCCCAAGCAATAGTTTGCCTATACTAAACAACGTACTCATAAAAACCCAAGACGGGGTGTTAAAGGTTTCTTCCACGAACTTGGAGTTGGCTATAACCACCTCTATTCGTTGCAAGACCGAAGAGGAAGGGGAAGTAACGGTGTTTGCAAAAACTATTACCGACTTGGTAAATAACTTGCCCAGTAAAAACGTGACTTTGGAAACCAAGAACGGGGAAATGGCGGTAGATGCGGAAAATTACCATACCACAGTTAAGACGTTGCCGGCAGACGAGTTCCCGCTCATACCAGAAATAGACGGGAAAAACCAGTTAACAGTAGACGCGCAAAAACTTAAGACCGCATTAAGCCAAGTGTTGTTTGCGGTTTCCACCAACCAAACCCAGCCGGAAATTTCCGGGGTGTTGTTTGCCCTGCATAAGGACGTGTTAAAAATAGTCGCAACCGACCGGTACCGTTTGGGTGAAAAACTTACAAAACTAAAAACTACCCCAGGCTTTGACGTGGACTTAATAATCCCCCATAAGACCGTGGCCGAGGTTATACGGGTAATTGGCGGGTATGAGGGTGAAGTGGAAATAAACGTAAACGATACGCAAATAGCGTTTACGGTAGACCAAACCCAAATAATTAGCCGGCTCATAGACGGCCAGTACCCGCCCTACCAAGCCATAATACCCACGTCGTTTACCACAGTGGTAACCACCCAGCGCCAAGCGCTGGTAAACGCGCTTAAGGCGGGAAGCGTGTTTAGCCAAAGCAATAACAGTATTACCTTTGAGTACAGTGCCAGTGCCGGTGTGTTGAAAGTTTTGGCCGAGGCTCAAGAGTTGGGTAAAAGCGCGGCGGAACTGCCGGCCCAGGTAGAAGGGGAAGACGGGTTAATAATTTTAAACCACCGCTATGTGCTGGATTGCTTAAACGCCATAGAAGAAGAACAAATAAAATTAAAAGTGGTGAACGACACTTCACCTACGCTTATTTTGCCCCAAGACGACAAAGAATATATGTACTTGGTTATGCCCATAAAAACCTAACACACGGAATTAAACACCTGTATATCTATATGAGAATAAAAAACATCCAGATTAAAAATTTTAGGAACTATCCCGAACTGGACTTAAGTATAACCAACGACGTGGTAGTGCTTTCGGGGCCGAATGCCGTAGGTAAAACCAATTTGCTTGAGTCTATTTACTTTGCTTCTTTGTTTAAGTCTTTCCGTGACGACACGGAATACATATTCCTGAAAGACCAAGAAGCCGCGGAAATTCATATGCAAATAGAAAAGCAGGGTGAAGAGGTTTTGTTGGAAGTGTTTTTGGCCAAACGCGACAAGGTGTATGCCAATTTCCAAATAAACGGCGTAAAGAAAAAGCGCAAGGAAGCCCAAGGGTTTATGCGCGTGGTAATTTTTGACCCGACCGACGTGGATATGTTTAGTAAAACCCCGGACTCACGCCGCAAGTATTTGAACATGGTGCTTTCCCAAAAAAGCCAGCACTACTTGGACTTAATTGGCAATTACAAAAAAATCCTGTACCAAAAAACCAAACTGCTCCAAGACATCCGCTCCGGACAAGGTTCGGTAGCCCAGTTAGACACTTGGAATTCGCAATTGGTAAACGTGGGCAGCCAAATTATTGTAGAGCGCAAAGCTTTTGTTAGTTACTTAAACCAAAGCATTGCAGAAGTGTACTCGGCAATTTCCGGGTTCCACAGGCCTATAGAAGTCTCGTACGAAACTTTGCCGGGCGAAACCCAAGAAGAAATACAAAATGCCTTGGTCCAAAAACTCCAGGCTTACCAGCCCAAAGAAATAGCCTCGGCCAGTTGTTTGGTGGGGCCGCACCGCGACGACTTTTTCTTAAAGAGCGACGGCTTGTTCCTTTCGCCGTTCTCTTCCCGCGGGGAATTGAGGGGACAGGTATTGGCATTAAAAATTTTGGAGCTTGAATACTTAAGCCGCGAAGGCGACAAGCCCATTTTGCTTTTAGATGATGTGCTTTCGGAATTGGACGAAACCAGGCGGATGTTTTTGTTAAAATATTTACAAGGCAAATTCCAAACCTTTATAACCACCACACATCCCCTAGAAATGCCCGCCCAGCACATAACGCTAAGCCCGGCCACGGTGGAGGAGTAGAATCTAGAAGCAAGAATCATGAATCAAGACGGGCTGCAATACTTGATCCTTGATCTTTAATCCTTTACCCTTAACTCCAATTTCTAATTCCTAATATCTAATTTCTAATCAAAACTCAATGGCTAATTATCTAACTATTGGTATTTGACTCATACATCTACTTTGCACTACTTGATAACTTTACCGTGTCCGCCGTAGCTTTAGCGAAGTTGGATGAACTTTAAGAACTTGAAACTAATTTACCTAAACGCTACCCACTAAACGCTAGTTTAGTAATTTAGTTTCCATTAGTATTTAGTAGAGATGTGCTTTCTGTCTGAGTTTTTCGTGGCATCTGTGTTATCCGTGTATCCGTGAATTTAAACCTAAAACCTAACACCTAAAACCTAGAACCTAAAAAATGAACAGTATAAGCTCAATTTTGCCACATTCGGCCATGCAGCATGGCATGCAAGCGCATTTCCAAAAACATCGGGTGCTAAATGCCTGGCCCAAAGCTTCGGAAGCGTTTGTTAAAAACGTGCACAACCAAAGCCAAGCCATAGCTTTCGAAAACGGCGTGCTCACCGTGGCGTGTTTAACCGGTGAGGTGGCCAAAGAAATTGGCTATATGAAAGACGCTATAAAAACCGCGCTTAACCGCATATTGGCCGAAAGCGCGGTAAAGGAAATTATTTTAGAAGTGTAGTATGCCGTATTTTTTAACCAGCGAAGAGCTGGCCGAACAAAAAGAATTTGAGTTAAGCGGCGAAGAAGCCAGGCATATCCTGCTTTCTCACCGCGTGCGCAGCGGGGAGCAGGTTAAAGTCCAAGACCCCTTGGGTAACCGCTTTATGTGTGAAGTGCTTAAGGCGGGCAAAAGGGCGTTAAACCTAAAAACCCTGCAGCGGCTTAAAACACCCGAAGAGCCCGGGGTGCGCATAACGCTTTTCCAGTCCGCGGTTTCGGAAAAGGCTTTGGAATTTATTTTGCAAAAATCTACCGAACTGGGCGCGCAGGAAGTGGTGTTGTTTAATTCCAGCCGGACGGCGTTGAGGCTAATGCCGGAAAAGTTTAATGCCAAACTAAGCCGGTACGAGAAAATAGTTTGGGAAGCTGCCAAACAATGCGAACGGGTACGGCCGCCCAAGCTTACGTTTATTGCTTCCGAAAGCGAAATGCAAGCTGCCTTAAAAGCTTTGGAAACGGTTTTACTCTTAGACCCCCATGGCAAAGCCTTTGAGCCCCACACGGGGCAAAATGCGCGTTCTATAGGCATTGTGGTAGGCCCGGAAGGCGGGTTTACGGAAGTGGAAGTGCAAAAGTTTGCTACGTTGCCCAACAGTAAAGTGCTAAGCCTTGGCCCTATACTACTACGAGCCGAAACCGCCGCCCTTGCCGCCTTGTCCTTGGTAAGGTTTGGATAAACTTTCTTTCCCGCCATTGGCGGGATTTTTTTTGACACAATGTTTTTATGTACGTTATTATGTACATAAGGAGCTTTTATGAACCCAAAAAAGACTTTAACTATAACCGAGGCCAGGAAGAAAATTTTTGAAATAGCGGAAGACATCCAAAAACCTGGCGTGTATTATACCTTAACCGAAAACGGCAAACCCAAAGTCGTTATACTTTCGTATGAGGAGTATGATTCGTTAATGGAAACCTTGGACGTGTACCAAGATATTCCCGACCTGGGCAAGGACTTGGCCGAACTGGAAAGGGACATGAAGTCGGGTGCTTATAAAAACTATAAAACGCTGGAAGAAATTATGCAGGAATACGGCTATGTGGTAGCCGAAAAATCAAAAAACCCTTATGCAGTATCAAGTCCTGTTCAAGGCAAACGCAAGAAAAGAGCTTAAGACATTGCCGGAAAAAGACCAGTACCGGGTACTGGCTATTTTACCGTTGCTAGCCACTAACCCTTTTGTAGGGAAAAAACTAAAAAGCCAGCATGCAAACGAATATGCCATGAAGGTTTGGCCGTATAGGGTGGTGTATAGGATTTTTAAACAAATAGTCACTGTGGTCATTGTTCGCATAGGCCACAGGAAAGATGTATATACATAATGAGTGGCTACTTTGGGACAAAATATAGCATTGACGAACTGCGTGAAAAGTACCCTAACCTAGGAAAGAGGTGGTTTCCGGAAGAAGATGCTAAGCTTAAAGCCTTGTACGAACAAAAGCGTGCGGGCGGTTTTGGGAATTTTGAAGAATTTGTTTTGGAATTGGTTAAGGAGTTTGGCCGGGCGCCGGGCGGCATAAAGTCTAGGTTGGCTATGCATTTTTTAGATGTGCCGGATTGGGACTATGAACGGGACAAGTTGCGGCGTGGCGGGTTGGATAAAAAAGTTTCGGAAGTAATACCGGAAGAAAAGAACGACTGGTTAAAACAGGAATACGAAAAATATTTGGCCGAACAAAAACTTACTTACATGGGGTTTTTAAAACGGGTGGGGGAGTTGTTGGGCGGGGTTGAGGGTGCGTATATTAGCCATAGGCTCCGGCAGCTGGTTGGGCAACTTACCAAACGTACCCGGAGTGATTTGCCGGGCAGGCTCAGGCGCCAGAGGGAGGAGGCTGAACAA
This sequence comes from uncultured Candidatus Saccharibacteria bacterium, assembly GCA_964407965.1. Lineage (GTDB taxonomy): Bacteria > Patescibacteriota > Doudnabacteria > UBA920 > UBA920 > CAZPRQ01. Next base: position 2,179 of record CAYOXN010000036.1, on the reverse strand, counting down.
AACGGGCAGGAAATTTTACAAATAAATTTTAGCCAAAACGAAAAGGCCCAAGAAGCGTTGCGGCTTTTGCTGGACACCCGGACCAATGTGTTTTTAACCGGCGAAGCCGGGACCGGGAAATCTACCTTGTTAAAATACTTCCGTGTTAAAACGGAAAAAAACGTGGTGGTGTTGGCGCCTACCGGCGTGGCGGCTTTGGCGTGACCATGGCAGCCGAGGACACCGAGCGGGCGCGTCAGTACTTTGTGCAGCATTTCGGCCAGCCGCGGCGCACGCTGCTGCACGGCCAGAGCTATGGCGGCGGTGTGGCGTCCAAGG
>CAYOXN010000036.1:0-1851 GCA_964407965.1 uncultured Candidatus Saccharibacteria bacterium | reverse complement strand
TTGAACGTGGAAGGCCAAACCATACATAGTTTTTGTAACTTTGGCCCGGACATTACGCTCTCTAAAGTTAAACGGCTCATGCCCGGTTCTGCAAAAATTGAACTGCTTAAAAAATTGGACACCATAGTCATAGACGAAATTTCCATGGTAAGGGCGGACTTGCTAGACTGCGTGGACAAGTTTTTGCGCATAAACGGGCCTGTGTCTACGGAGCCGTTTGGCGGCTTGCAAATGGTGTTTATTGGCGACTTATACCAGTTGCCGCCAGTGGAGAAAGGCTTTAACGGCGACGGGTATTTAACCCAAAAGTATGCTTCCCCCTATTTTTTTGACTCCCAGGCTTTTTTAAAATCAAGCTTTGCACAGGTGAAGTTACAAACCGTGTACAGGCAGCAAGACCCGGTGTTTTTGGACGTGTTAAATGCTGTAAGGAACAACGCGGTGGCGGAAGAGCACTTAACCATATTAAATGGCCGGAGCAACACTGCCGGGGTTAAATTTACGTTTGAGCAATTTGCCATTTATTTGACGCCAACCAACATGCGGGCCAAGCAGGTAAATAATTTTTTCCTGGAAAAACTTTCGTCGCCGTTAAAAACATTTGTCGGACAGGCACGGGGCAGTTTTCAGGACAGGGAATTGCCGACTGACTTGGAACTCCAGGTAAAAATTGGCGCCCAGGTTATGATGCTCAACAACGACATGCGCAAGCGCTGGGTAAACGGTACCATGGGCAAGGTGGTGGGCTTTAGCCAGGGAGGGGACGAGTTGGAAGAAGGGGATGAGGAAGCTACTGCTGCCGATAAAGTAATTATAGAACTGGAAACCGGCGAAAAAGTGTGGGTGGGGCCGCACACGTGGGAAATGTTCCAGTTTGTGCTAGACAAGCACACGCAAGCGGTAGACAGCCGGACCACGGGAACTTTTACCCAGTACCCGTTTAAGTTAGCTTGGGCGGTTACCATACACAAAGCGCAAGGCAAGACATTTAGCAAAGTGTATGTAGACTTAACCACCGGCGCCTTTGCCCATGGGCAACTTTACGTCGCCCTCTCCCGCTGCCGTACCCTGGAAGGCCTCTACTTAAAAACCCCCATAAAACCCAGCGACATAATTTTAGACCCCCGAGTAGTAAAGTTTATGGACAGCTATACTCTCCCAAACCCCCTCCCCACCTAAAACCGCCTCCAAAGGCGGTTTTTTACTATAGTCAAAAGGCTTTAAAAGGTTTAAAATAAGCCTATTAGGGCAATTATATAAAGTAACGCAAACAATTCCCATGCCAGAAAAAGAGGCTAAGGCACGAATAAAAATAAACAAATTACTTGAACACGCAGGTTGGCGATTTTTTGATGATGAAAAAGGATTAGCCAATATTTCGCTGGAACTGAATACTAAACTTACCCAAAAAGAAATTGATGCTTTCGGTGAAGATTTTGAATCCACAAAAAATGGCTTTATTGATTTTTTACTGCTTGATGATAAAGGTTTTCCGCTTGTAATTTTGGAAGCAAAAAAGGAAGACAAGAATCCGTTAGATGGAAAAGAACAAGCGAGAAAATACGCCCACACCGAAAACGCGCGTTTCATTATTCTTTCAAACGGTAACCTTCATTATTTTTGGGATTTGGAGCGAGGTGATCCTGAAATTATCACCGAATTTCCAACACAAGAATCATTGAAGTATAGGCAGAATTTCAAACCAGACAATCAGCGTTTGGCAGACGAAGAGGTTAATGATGATTATATCGCCCTCACACAAAATCCAAATTTCAAAGACGATCCTCGTTATCAAAAAGAAGAAACTCGGCAGCAATATCTTTGGGACGAAAATTTGCGAATTTTACGTCC
>CAYOXN010000035.1:328-9939 GCA_964407965.1 uncultured Candidatus Saccharibacteria bacterium | reverse complement strand
CTCATGAGTATAACAAAAATCCTAAAAAAGTCCAGGCTCATGTAAAAGAAAAAGCACTACCACAAGGGTACCGCATTTTCTTTTGGCTCGGGAGCTGGCCTACTTCGCTAAAGCTACGAAGGCTTTTTAAGGATTCATCGTAATCTCACCAGTCCAAGACAATTGAAAAAAGTACCACCTAAAGGTGATACTTTTTTCAATGGCTCGGGAGCTGGGATTCGAACCCAGGACCCATCGGTTACACTAATCCAATAGTTTCCTAATGGCGTGGACTATATCATCATCCCCGATGGAGGGATGCGAGGCGCTTCCCCTTTGATTGCTCAAAGAGTACTCCCATAAAGGGATAGTCTCTGAACCTTTCCCGATTTCCTATTTTAAATAGGTTATCGGGACTTGGCTTCTGATTGCCTTTAAAGCTTTTGCTTTAGTGAGGTTTCCAGAAGTTCACCTCGTTTTTCCGTTCCCAATTGCTTGAGAAGGCTGCAACTTAGGTTTACAGCCGATTGCTCTACCGCTGAGCTACTCCCGAATATTTAGTTTTACTTTGATATATTAGCAAAAACTTCAAAATTTATCAATAGTTGGGGGAAATAGAGGTCTAAAGGAGACTATTGGGCAGCGGTATCAAAAGCAAAGGTGGCCTTTGCTACAAGTTTTGAAGGTAAAGTTCATGTCCCAAGTAGTTAAGCCCGTTTCAGCAAAAAAAATTACTCTAATAGCCCAAAATAGGGGTTTACTGCCCTTATAAATAAGCCTATAATTAAGGCGTAGCAAAAGCTACGCTTTAATTTTTTGCAGTTTTGACAAGTATGTATTACAAGACATTTTCCATTGAAAATTTTAAAGGCATAAATAAAGTTAAACTGGACTTAAGCAATAACAGAATTTTGACTTTGGTTGGTTTAAACGAGAGTGGAAAAACAACCATACTAGAAGCCTTAGAACTCTTTTATGAAATGATAAAAGGGAAGACTCCTAATGAACAGGACTTGAATTTTTTTAGGCCAAAAGGTATTGCATTTACAGGGACAATTAAAATATCGGGAACCGCTATATTAGAAGATGAGGATAAGGAAAAACTACTGGAATATTGGAAGTCTCTAGGGAAAAAGAAAAAACTCGAATTTCCAAATGAGTTTAGTTATCACATCGAACTAGCGTATAAAGTTCATAAGTACGAAAGTACAAACAGGAAAGTTACTTTTGCGCCAAAAGTTCAAAATGCAATAAATTATCTTAACAATACTGACAATTCTGGTTGGCAGTTATTGGTTCAGTATGTAAAAGATAATTTGATACCAGAAATTTTGTATTATGAGGACTTTACTTTTCAAATTCCTGACAGAATTACTTGGACAAAAAACCCGCCTGAAGTCCAAAAAAAAACCGAGTGGCAGTTAGTATTGGACGATGTTTTAAAAACCGTTAATTCAGAATTTAATTCCTTTCAGGAAGAAATTGTTAATATCTGGGATACAGACAATGATAACGCCAGTAATAGAATTTCCAGGATGGAAGGTTTATTAAATAAAAAGATAACAGCAAGCTGGAAGGAACTTTTTAAAGAAAGTGAAGATGGTAAAAAGTCAGCCCAAAAATTAAACTTTAAAGAAATAAAACTCTTATGTACTCCTGAAGGTGATAGTTTGCATGTTGCTTTTAAGGTAAAGACAGACTCTGATAAAGAATTTTCTATAAACGAACGAAGTAAAGGCTGTAAGTGGTTTTTTTCATTTTTAATTTTCACAGAATTTAGAAAGAACCGCACTAAGAATATACTATTTTTACTCGACGAGCCTGCTTCAAATTTGCATTCATCTGCCCAAACAAAAATTCTTGAAGCCATTGAACAATTAAGTAACGGTTCTATGGTAATATATTCAACCCACAGTCATCACTTAATTAACCCACTTTGGCTATCAGGTGCATATGTTATTATCAATGAAGCAATTTCTGATGAAGTTTTGGAAGGAAATATTACCGACGACGACACGGCAAAAATAACCGCACAAAAATATTACAATTACGTCGGTAAGGGTAAGGGCACGGTAAAGAATTTATACTACCAGCCTATTTTAGACTGTTTAGACTATGCGCCTAGTGCTGTCGAACCTATCCCAAACATAACAATTACAGAAGGTAAAAATGACTGGTACACGTTTAAATATTTTGCTGAAATAATTTTGGGTGACGAATTTGCATACAACTTCTATCCTGGGTCCGGTAGGGATAACCACTGGGACGTAATTCGGTTGTACTTATCGTGGGGTAAGGAATTCCTCCTAATTTTAGACGGTGACAAGCCAGGTGAAGACTCTAAAGCAAATTATATTAAGGAGTTTAATGGGTATGTAGAAAATAAAATTTTCACTCTTAAGGACATTTTTGAGAGTGCTTTTAAGACAGAAGACTTAATAAATGAAGGAGATAGAAAAATTATTTGTGACATTGCGTTTGGAGAAGGTAGCTACGAAATAGTTAAAAATAACCCTGCACATTTGAAGTCGAAATTAAACTTTGCCTTTAACCAATTATTGGTCAAAAAGCAAACGGTAAAATTGTCAAAAGAAACAAAGGACAACTTTCGAAAGTTACTAAAGTTTATTAAAAGTAAATACCCAGCTGGAAATTAAATGGAATTTTTGAATAAGTACGCAAATTTATTGCTTGTCATAATTACTTCAGTGTATGTGTACTACACGTTTAAAATGTCTAAGGCAATGTCCAAGCAAGTAATATCCGACATCGAAGTGGATAATATTATTGTTGGTAGCGAGTTAGACCAACGGCATGTAACGCAGGCAGTGAGTAATTTTATTTCGGGAACCAGGAGAAGCCTTGTTTACATAAAATTCAAAATTACTTTTGATGTAAGGAACAGAAGTTCGGCTAATGGTAGTATTGATAAACCCTTTTTGCATCTGAAATTTACGAATGACAACTATCAAATTATTTTTAAACCAGTTACAAAAAATGAGGAATGGGTCAGAGAAAGTTCGAGCGTATCCAGTCAAATTGTTACTGACCTAGGAGGGACTATTTTTTTGCAAGGTGGTGCTTCAGAGAAGGTAGAATTAGAATATCATGAGGCGACAAACAATGAGGAACTATTAAAACATGTTAACGATAATATTACCAGTCTTGAGTATTATATTTCATATAAAAATAATTTAGGAAAAGAATTTTTACTAAGAGTTACAAATATTAAAGAGTTAAGACAAGTAGGTAGACGTTAATTAATTCAAATTAAAGTTCTGGCAAATTATGACTAAGCTTATAGCAATTGGGGGAGGTGAAATTGGTAGGCCTGGGAAGCCTATCGAGACTTTGGCCATTGATAAGGAAATTATAAAACAGTCGGGAAAGAAACACCCCAAACTTTTGTTTATTGGGACAGCTACTAAGGACTGGGAAGGCTATTATGAGACAGTAGAAAAATACTTTGGTAAAAAATTGGGTTGTAAGACTGATGTTTTGCGTGTAGTAAAGGAAAAACCATCAGCTAAGACAATAAAAGAGAAAATACTCAATACAGATATTATTTATGTCGGAGGCGGTAACACCTTATTCATGATACGAAAATGGAAACAGCTAGGAATAGACAAGCTTTTGTTTCAGGCGTATAAAAAAGGAATTGTTATGTCTGGTCTAAGTGCTGGCGCAAACTGCTGGTTTTCATATTGTACGAGTGACTCTAGAATGTTAACTGACCCAACTTATAAGGACTATATTCGAGTAAAGGGGTTAGGCTGGTTCAACATTATTATTAGCCCTCATCACATAACCGAAAAGAAGCGCAGGGCTGGTTTAATTAAACAAATTGGGAGACATGGCGGTATAGGGTTAGCTTTGGACGACTTTGTGGCCTTAGAAATTATCGATAGTAAATTCAGAATAATTACATCAAAGCCCAAGGCTAAAGCACATAAGGTATACAAACAAAATGGGAAAATAATGTACGAAGAAATTAAGAAAAATACTTTCCTTCCTCTGGAATATTTAAAATTAAAACTTTTAAACTAGCAGTAAATTTTTTGTCGTTTGTAGTGTCATTTCGGGGAATTCCAGTATTTCAGCCCATTTAGTAGTTCGAAATTCGTCCCAGAGTCGGAGCCATGACAAAAAATCTTACCTTCACGGTAGGATTTTTTGTCATAGTTTTGTCAAAGCTGGGATTTGAAGGGTGAAAAAGATGGTTAATTCCTGAAAAGGTGCCTGACACCTTTTCTTTTAAGTTTTTAGGTATATAATTATAGTGTTTTATACTTATAAATATTTGAAGTCCCATGAACTTAACACATTACGAGAAAGTACAAAAACCGTGGGGAGGGTTTGAACGGCTTACGTGGAATGAGCAAACTACGGTAAAGCTCATAACCGTAAACCCCAAAAGCCGATTGTCCTACCAAAGCCACCAGCACCGGAGCGAGTACTGGCGGTGCATAAAGGGTTCGTTTATGGCTTTGCTAGACGGCCGGGAAGTGGTACTCAAGGAAAACGAAGACGTGTTTGTGCCGGCAGGCATGAAGCACCGCATGGTTGGGCTTGAGGAACCAGCTATTTGTTTGGAAATTTCTTTTGGCAACTTTGACGAAAACGACATAGTCCGCTACGAAGACGACTATGGCCGTGTGTAAACTTATAAATTATTAAATAATTTTTTATGAGTTTTAGTTCTAAGTTAAAACGGGAAATGAAACCCGGGAAACCAAAGTTAATGATAGTCTACCTTTGCGGGAAGTGCGGGTTTAGGTTTGGGCGCACGGAATTGCATACCCCGGTTTGTTCGTATTGCAACGCCAAAACGGGGTTTACCATAGTAAAAAAGCAAAAACTTACCCCCGAAGCCATAGCCGAGCGGCTCAAAGAGTCTACCGACAACATGATGAATGCGCTTATGGGGGCGTTCCAAACCCGACCCAAAGAAGTAAATGAAAAAGACTTGTTAAAGCTCATGCAAAAAGCCAAAACCCTTACCCAAAAAGTCCAAAACCTGCCCTTAAAGAAAAAGCGAAAAAAGAAATAGAAGAATGTTTTTTATTTAGCCTGGACTTCCAGGCTTTTATTTTTTATCTAAATAAACCGTCATATATTCCGGAAGGAGGAATATATGAGATTGGGTTTTATGCGGTTAATGGTTAGGATGCATCATTCTTTTGGCACAATTACTTTTGTAAGCGTGGCAAGCCTGTTTGCCATTTATACGGGCACAACTTTTCCAACCGGACCAGTGCGCCTGTTTGCCTACTTGGGAGGCTTGGCGGGCGTGATACTAGTATTTTTTGCGGGAGTGTTTATAGCTCCCTTGGACAACCGCGAACACCAACAGGGCGGTTGCTTATTGGACAGACTAACCGAGGATAACCGCCCCTAAAACCATAAAGCGTGCATGCAGGCAGTAAGCTTGCATGCACGCCGCCCTTTGTTAATTGTTTATTTGTTTGTTAAGATAGTAAAGATAATTAAAATTTAAAATTTATGCCCAATAAAATAATATCCATACATGCAACCATTCACTCACCTATAGAAAAAGTTTGGGAGTATTATACAAGTCCGGAACATATAACCAAGTGGGCTTTTGCTTCTAGTGACTGGGAAGCTCCCAGTGCAGAAAACGACCTCCGGGTAGGTGGAAAATTTAAAACCCGCATGCAAGCTAAAAACGGCAGTACGGGTTTTGATTTCACAGGTACATACACGGAGGTAGTAAGTCATAAACGCATTGCTTATACCATGGACGACGGCCGTAGGGTTACGGTTAATTTTGATCCCCAGGGAGAGAGTGTGGAAGTGGTTGTAAATTTTGAAATGGAAAACCAAAACTCGGAAGAGTTACAGCGAAGCGGCTGGCAAGCCATATTGGACAACTTTAAAAAACACACAGAAAACGAATAACTGCAAACACTAAAAAACCAAAACCCCCTTGCTTTTTGAAGGGGTTTTTAGTAGTATATAGCTTCGGAACATCAAAAAGGAGAAGGAAATGAAAGGTTCAGAACAGAAGGTGGGGGCACTCTTAGCTGTCTGCTCCGGAGTAATACTTGCATCAGCAGGATTTGGCTTTTTAAGGGAAAACGCAAGCCAAGCTGAAAAGATAGCCGTCTTTTGGACAATTGCCATCCTTACCGTTGTAATCTGGGGAGTGGCTTGGGTGATATCGCGACCGCCAAATTCAAGCTTGGGTATAGCAGAATACATACGGCAGTTGAGACAAGAAAAGCCAGAGGATACAGAGCGGCATCCAAACAGGACACGGACTCTAAAGTTCAGTGAAATGAGTTGGGGCAGGTTTTTGCTTTATTGGCTGCTTGTGTTGGGAGGTGCTTGTGTCTTGCTAGGTTGCACGCTCGCACTTATCGGGTTTATTATCGACCCGCCGCTTACATTGGACAGCACCAAGAAGTTAATTCTTGGGGTATTGATGGTAATGGGCCTTGTTGTAGGCGGGTTTTTCCTGGCTCTTGCACATTTGGTGAGGTCGAGGATCATAGATTACTGGGAAGATCAGTTTGAGCGCCATATGCGTGAAATAGACAGCTTGGACATCTGACCAACCTAGTGCATGTGCGTACGCCTACCTGCGGGTAGAAACGGCGCTTTTTTATTTCCCTCCTCGCCCCGATGCAGCGAGGGGAGAGGATGTCCGTTATACGGACAGGTGAGGGTGCAGTTGAGTGTATAGCAAAAAGTTACTGAAAATTAAAACCGTCCCGATCTTGTTGGGACGGTTTTTAAATTGTTACCAGTTTTTTTCGTCACCGGAAGGGCCGTATATTTGGGGAATGGGAATGTTGTTCATGCGCATGTAAACCGTAAGCTGGCCGCGATGGTGGACTAAGTGGCGGATGCTGGAGTCCACGCTTTCTTTTTTGGTTTGGGTAGAAAGCACTTGGCCGTTCATTTTTAACGAAAAGTTATTGGCCAGTTCTTCGTCGCTTACGTTTTGCAAGGCTTCCCGGGCCTGGGCCATGCAGTCGTCAAAGTGTTTGGGCAAGTCTGCTACACCCTCCATTTTGTAGCGTCCATACGTGGCTAAATCTATGTCGCCTTGGGTAATAATAGAATGTATCCATTTGGGAATTTCCGAAACGGTTATGGCCAAGCTTTTAAGCGGCATGGCTTGTTCGGTTGGTTTAAAGGTTAATGATGCCTCGGTTATCCGTTCCAGGCATTGGCGCGTTGCCCGTGCTTCGCTTTCCAGCTGTTCTAAATACAATTTTCCTAGCGGTATATCCATAAAGCTCCTTTCACATTAAAAATATAGTAGAGGTATTATAGCAAATTGCATTGAGCTAAAGGGATTTTTGTCTTGACTAAGCTAAAAAATTAGAAGTATAATAGCTTAACCTTTACAACCAAATGGAGGTTCTATGAACAGCTACTTTTTGGCTGCTCTGTTTTCTTTGGGTGCGGGCTTTGCTCTTGCCTTCTGGGCTAAGAAGCAAGGTCGTGAACCTTACCGTTGGTTTTTGGCAGGCGTCTTCTTTAGCGCCCTTGCCGTGGCAGTGGCTTTCAGGTTAAATAGGAGAAAAGAACATGACCTGGTTTAACAAGAACTGGAGCAAGTTGCTCACGTTCATTGTCATACTCTTTGTTGGCATGCGGCTGCTTGACTTCCTCATGCTCTGGAGTGTGTTCGGTTCTTTCGCGTCCACATTCCGAAACCTCGGAATGACGAATGACCACTTGGTGAATGCTTTGAGTGTTGCCGCCATGACCGTTGCGGCCCTGCTCGCCAAGCATTTGCTCTGGAAGTTTGTATTACGCCGCACGAGCGAAGGCACGCTCATATTCGGCGCCGCTGTTACCCTTTGGATGGTAATACTCTACGGCCTTTCCCTCCCCAAGCCCGGCGAGTATTTTAATCCTTCCACAGGCCAGCCCCGCAATGTCTACCTCATTTTGCCGAACGGCGAGATAGATATTAAGCCTTTGGGCTACAAGTATCATCCCGCTACGGGCGACGAAATGCTCCCGCTGACCAAAGAGGCCATGAAGCTCTACGCGGACAAAGTCAAAAACTTTGAGAAATCGCGCGCAACGGCTTCGAACGCTTCCGCAGCTAGTAAGGCTGCTGTTACGGAGGTGGCTAAGAACCAGTACCCCAAGTTTGTTTCAATTCCCGTTACAAGCTGGGTTCGTGAAACGAGATTTCACTTTGGTTCCCTGTCTTACTTCTACGAAAAAGGATGCATGAGTTTGGATATTCCCAGTGTATATGTTGACCAAGCGGAACTAGCCCTTCTGTTTGAGTTTACAAACCACTGTGACGACAATTACAAGCTCATGGAGCCTTATAACAGAGCGTACTTGGTCACGAGCAGTGGGGTTCGCCTTGACCTCACGGGATATACCAAAGGGTTTTACAAGGGCCTTTTGGATAAGGAGCGTTGGCTCGTACCCGAAGAGAAAGGTCAGGTGTGGATGCATTTCCAGCCCCTGCCTGCTCAACTTGAACCAAAACAGGTTAAGCTCACTTTCGAGGACTTTGAGCAAATAACCATCCGCCTCCAAGCGTAGCTTGGCCCCACGTGCCCACGTGCCTGCTGCCTTCCTCCCCGGCAGCAGGCTGTTTTATTTGGCTACAATATAGTGTAAAATAGCAATATATGCTCACTCCTTATCAGGAAAAGTATTTAAGACAAGAATTTAGAATCAAGAATTAAGAATCGAGGCTGAGTATTTAGTAAGGAGTAATGAGTAATTAGAAAAATCAGATTGACCAGTGGTATCCGCGCTATCTGTGTATCCGTGAATTTAAGCTAAACGCTACTTACTACTAACTACCCACTAATACATGCTCAAATCTTTACTATTCGACATTGGAGAAGTTATAAGCGACACGGACTTTGCTACGTTAAACCGTGAGTTTGGTTTGCGTATTGGCGTAAGTCCAACTTTGGCAGGGGAATACTACCAAGCGCACCATGACGAACATTTGCTGGGCAAAATATCCCAAGAAGAGTTTTTTAACACGTTTGTTAAAGCTGGCGCATCAAGTGAGCTAAATTTGCCCGCTATTTGGCTGGAAGAGGCGGTTAAATGCACCAAGCTTAACCAGGAACTTTTGGACAAATTAAAAACTTTAAAACAACAAGGCTACATACTAGGCGCGTTAACCAACGTAACCTTTACCCGAAAGGTCATAGACGAATATTTTAAGCTTTACGATTATTTTAATTTTGCATTACTTTCTTGTGACGAGGGTTTAAAAAAACCGGACGTGGAATTTTACAAGCTAGCCGTGCAAAAAGCCGGGGTTAAGCCCGAAGAAATGCTTTTTATAGACGACAAGCCTTCCAACATGTCACCAGCCGAACAATTAGGCATGCAGACTATAGTGTATGAAGGAAATGAGAAGTTGATTGGGGAATTAGAATTAAGAATCTAGAATTACCTGCCCGCCACAGCCTAAGCCCTGAGGCGATGGCAGGCGGGAGAATCAAGGTTTAGTAATAAGTAAGGAGTAATGAGTAATTAGAAAAATCGGAATGACCAGTGGTATCCGCGCCATCCGTGTATCCGTGAATTTAAACTAAGACCTAAAAGCTAAAACCTAGTATATGCTCCACATAACTTATTTCGTGCATGGCACGACCGTAGACAAT
>CAYOXN010000035.1:0-233 GCA_964407965.1 uncultured Candidatus Saccharibacteria bacterium | reverse complement strand
TTGCTCGGACTTGCGCCGCGCTAAGGACTCTGCCCATATAACCTGGGCAGGACAGTATGAAATAATTCCCGATTCAAGGCTTCGGGAATGCAATTACGGCACGCTTAACGGCGCCTCTTCTGACATAGTGGAGCCCATGCAGGAAAAAGAGTGCATATATAACAAATTTCCCGAAGGGGAGAGTTATGAGGACGTAAAAGTCCGGGTGGGGGACTTTTTGGAATTTTTGAAAA
>CAYOXN010000034.1:0-10591 GCA_964407965.1 uncultured Candidatus Saccharibacteria bacterium | reverse complement strand
CGCAAAGGACTTTACGGGCAAAGGGTTTGAATTTGGAACTATAATAACCATACCCGAACAAACCTTGGCAAATTTTGTACCTATCCTGTCTTGGCCACAATAAAAATAAATACTATATAAAAACAACGCCCAGGCTTAACAGCCCGGGCGTTGTTTTAGTTTGCAAGAAGACGGTCTTCTTGCGTTTTTATAGGGTTTTAACCCTTTGGGTTAGTATCTACGGCCTTAAAAGTTAGTAGCAATGTATCCTCAAAAAATTTCATTATGACAAGTTAAGTTTAATAAAAAATTTTTTAGTGTATAAATTTAGGAAATAAAAAAACGGCCGGAGCTCTAAGAAACGAGCTCCGGCCTGCGGCCTAGTCAGTGATGAAAGCGTCCTAACCGACGTTGGCCGCGCTACCCTTCAATGCGAGGGATGTCATGGGAAATTTCAATGGCATCGACCTCAGGGCGATGAGGCTGGCGCGGGTGTTGGGATTGTTGTTGATGGTGTTGGGGTTGTTAGTGGCGACGATGGTGCCAACAACAGCTGGCTCTCCGCCAGCCGATGTCGACATGACATCGGGGGTGAACTGCATGGGGTTCGCCATCGCACCGCCGCTAGCGGTGGTAACGAAGGCTGGAAGCGCCGGCGCGTTCATTGCGCAGTTGTTGTTCTGAAAAGAGAACGCGGCGGTCGAGAACGGCAGCAGGACTGCAACTACTAGGGCTACGCAAAGGGTCCGTAGTCTCATAGTCTTCTCCTGTTGGGATGCAAGCCCAACACAGGCAACACTAAAACATCTAGTGAATACATGCCTCCGTTGAACTTGGTGGTAGCTTACTCTTTTTTAAAAAAGGTGTCAAGTTTAACTAGGTTTTAGGTATTAGCTATTAGCTTTTAGGACTCTACTAACTAAGCGTTTAGCCCTCTACTAAATACTAAAATAAACGAAATTACTAAACTAGCGTTTAGCGTGTAGGGAGTAGCGTTTAGCTTAAATTCACGGATACACGGATGGCGCGGATACCACTGGTCACTGGTCATTCTGATTTTTCTAATTACTCCTTACTTATCAACTTATCACTAAACCTTGATTCTTGCTTCTCGCTTCTTGCATTTATATCTACGCCTCTTTTTATATTTTTCTCCTTGCCTTTAGCGGGCAGGTATAAATATTTTTTCTGTGCCGTCATTCACAGTAATCCACTAAAAACTACCCGCCGTTGGCGGGTCCGTAAGACCTTAAATCTTACACTTTAATCTTAAATCTATTTAGGAAGGAGTGCCTATGACTAAACCTAAAAAAATATTAGCCGGCTTAATGGCTGTGGCTTTAGTGTCACTGACTTTTGGTTACCCCGCCCATGCGCAAACTGTAGGTGAGGGAAACAATAATACGGGAACTAATAACCAGCAATTAACCGATAACAATTCCAATAATAATACCAGTACCAATAACGGGCAGACTGGCAATAACGATAACACTAACAATACTTCCACCGGGACAACTACCCCGGGTTCTACCGGCGGGTCTGGCAATACCAGTACCTCCACCCCGGGTACATCTACGAGTACCCCTACTACCGGGACCGATAATAACAACGGAAGCGGTACTTCTACTTCAACTCCGGGGAACACCGGGACTACCACACCCGAAACCGGCACAAGCACCCCCGGAACCTCTACCTCTACTCCGGGAACATCAACTTCCACGCCTGGAACTGGGACCACCACTCCCAATACCTCTACCAGTACGCCTGGGACATCTACAAGCACCCCGGGAACGTCAATGAGTACACCGGGGACAAGTACGAGCACTCCCGGAACTTCTACCAGCACACCTGGCACCTCCACCAGTACGCCAGGTCATAATTTAAACGACATGGACGTATTTGGTTGGCTGCTTATTCCCCGTAGCATATTTACCTGGTTTGCCAGCACTACTCCCGAGCTTTTCCCGCCTAGTACTAGTACGCCCGGCAGTTCTACGACTACACCAAACACTAACAGCCCATTTGTGTATGTGAACGGTTATCCAACCCTTAACGGCAATTACGTGGATTGTTACGGTAATATAGATAATGATATGGGCCACCATACCACCAACCCGGCAGATACGGATCCGGCCCACCATTCGGGACAAAATTGTCCGGGCGGCCAGCCGCAAATTCCAAGTTGGTACTCCCAAAACCCAGGTGGCAACATGAACATGCCCGATCCAACCCATGGCGGTATGATGTCCTGGCCAGCAGGCGGCCAGAACTGGATAATGATCCCGCTCACCATACGCGTATTCCACCAGTTGCAAAACATGTTTTAGGTCCACAGATCACAGATAGCACAGATGGCACTGATAAAGGAATAGCTATAGTTTTAAGTCCACAGATCACAGATTACACAGATAAAACTGAAAGATACATAAATTCATCCCGCCGACGGCGGGGTGAATTTTGTTTCAAGATTTGATATACTCTAAAGGCAAGAAGCTAGAATCATGAATTATGGATTAGTAGATAGCGGTTAGTAAGTAGTCGAGTAGGAAAATATCCTTTATCCTTGATCTTTGATCCTTAACCATTAGCACCAATTTCTAATTCCTAATATCTAATTTCTAATCAAAACCTAATGACTAAATACCTAATTACTGACTTCTGAATTTTGCAGTTACTGTCCACTGTTCACTGTCCACTGATCACTAGTTTAGTTTTTTCCTAAAACCTAACACCTAATACCTAAAACCTAATTTAGTAGAGGGCTAAACGCTACCCCCTACACGCTAAACGCTAGTTTAGCAGAATCTCTTGATAACTCATGCCTTCTTGGCTTAAAACGAAAACTAACCTCCTGAAAGCCGAAGTATATGCACTGTACTTAGCGGCTAAAGACCCGCGCACCCCGTGGTATGCCAAAGCCGTGGCTGTTTTGGTCGTAGGTTATGCGTTAAGCCCGTTTGATATAATTCCGGACTTTATACCTGTCTTGGGCTTAATAGATGAAATGGTTATACTGCCAGCCGGTTACTGGCTGGTGGTAAAACTTATCCCGCCAAATATAATGCAAGAGGCAAGGGAGAAAGCCAAAATCCAAGTGGTTAAAATAAAACGGGTAGTCTGGGTTGCTATAATATTGTTTATATTGTTTTGGACGCTTTTGTTCCTTATTTTGGGGTATGTGTTTTATAGGCTGTATAAGAAATAGCTTTAAGATTTAAGATTAAAGATTTAAGATAATTCTACTAAATACTAAAGTGTTAACAAAGATGACCTTTGCGCTGCGCAAAGGTCATCTTTGTATTATACAAGAAGAGGTTTTAGGACTCTACTAAATACTAAAGGAAACTAAATTACTAAATTAAGGGAGAGTGGTCAGCGAACAGGTGTTGGCAGCCCGCAGGTTTCCTAAATTCTAAATTCTAGATTCTAACCTCTAGGTTCTAGTTTTATTTCCTCGTTCCACGGCTAGCCGGGGCTTTTCGCGCCGGGGCTCGCTTTGGGCCTTTAAGCTCTTTGGCTATGGCTGACCATTGCTGTTTGAGCGTAGTTTCCAGCGCGGCCAGTTCGGCCGGGGCAATTTTCTTAGCCGTGCGGTAACCTTTCATTACCTGGGTAACGGCTTTGTCATAAGCGTCCTTGGAAATGTCTTTCATATCTTCCACCCGTTCCATTACTTCGCCTTGGGCTTTGACCATCCAGCCTTTTAAGTTTCTGCGGTTTTTAGCCGCGTTCTTGCTGCCATAAAAATAATACGCACCCGCAGCGGCGGCTGCCAATGCGGCCACTCCCGCGCCTATGCCTACTTTTTCGCCAGTAGAGAGTCCTTTGTCGTTTTGAGTCTTAGCCATAAAATAATTCCTAATCTACAAATATCTACAAATTTTGCAAAATATTTTTGTAGTTTTCTGTAGTTTTGAATGTCTTTTGTAGCCTTACTTATTTCGTTTATAAACCTTGTTAATAAATCCGGCAAAGTGTTTGACCTTTGCGCCTTCCTTGCGTACGTTTTCGCGCAGCTCCTTAACGTCTTCGGCCAAGTGGTCGGTTTCCACTTTGGCCTTGTCCGAAATGTAGCGGACGTTCTTTAATATTTTAATAATATAGTAAAGCGCAATAAGTAAAATGGCGGTCAGGACCACCACGGCAATACTGGTAATAAAGAAAAAGACATCGGATTTTATAAATTCATTCATACTACTAGACGAATTAATGGCTGCTTAATTATAGCATACATAAGCTAAAATAGATGACGGATTGGAAGGGGGTTTATTAGAAGCAAGAATCAAGAATTAAGAAGCAAGTTAGACTGCATTCTTTTATCCTTGATCCTTAACCAGTAACATTAATTTCTAATTTCTAATTTCTAATTTCTAATCAAAGCCCAATGGCTAAATGTCTAATAATTAGTTTTTGAACTCTTGCAGATACTTAGCACTACTTGAAAACTTTAAGAACTTTAGGAACTTGTTAACTCATTTAGTAGAAGCTTTGTTTGCAGTTTCCTTGATTCTTGATTCTATATTCTAACTTCCGGTTTGTCCATATTTCCCAAACAACTCTTCCAATACCCGTTGGTATTGTTTGCGGACGCTTTCGTCGCGGCCAATTTCTAGCACTTCGTCATTGGCTTCGGTGGCGGACTGTGTCCAGTTGTAGGAGCCCGAAGCATAGGCTTTTTCCGTAACCACGGTTTTTAAGTGCATTATGGCGCTATGGCTTTGGACAAAAACTGGAATGCCGGCCTTTTTAAGTTCGTCTACTATTTTCCGTTGGTTTTCTATTTGGGCTATTTGTTCTTTGTCTGTTATGCCCACAACTCGCAAGCCCCGTTGTTTGGCCGCAAGTAATGCGTCTTTTATGTCGGTCTTGGTAAAAGTGTAAATAGCAAAATACACAAACTGGTCCGCGTCGCGGATAGTGGAAATTATATGCTTGTTTAACTGTTCGTCCTTGTTGTAATAGACAACAATTTCCCGTTCCTGCACCGGCACATACCGGTACGTATACCAAAACTGCCCAGCCACTCCAGCCAGCAGGATAATAAGGGCTATGTATATAAATTCCCGTTTGGAAGACATTGGAATTTCTAATTACTCTAATTTCTAATTAACCTAAACCATGAAAAACGTAGTTTTAGAAATTAGGTCAATTAGGTTAATTAGAATAATTTTTTATTTCTTTCTCTACTTCCCGTTTTTTTATGTATTCCCGTTTGTCAGTTTTTTTGCGCGCGCGGCCAAGGCCAATGGAGAGTTTTAACCTTCCGCCTTTGCCTATAAATATAGAGAGGGGAATAAGCACGGTGCCTTTTTCTTTGCCGAGGAGTTGGTTTATTTCTTGTTTATTTAACAGTAAGCTACGGCTGTGGGTGGGGTTGTAGCCTTCTTGCCGCGCGTATTTGTACGGGCCTATGTGGCAATTTATAAGTTGGACATTGCCTTGTGAGACCGTAACATAACTGCCGGCCAAAGAAATGTTCCCGCTTTTGGCGGACTTAACTTCCGCGCCCGACAAAACCAGCCCAGCGGTGTACGTGGACTTTATTTCGTAGTCAAACTTAGCTTTTTTGTTTTCGGCAAGGAACTTCATTTGTAAGATACTGATATACGGATAAATACTGATGATACTAATAATACTGATTTCAAATGTATGATACTGATATACGGATAAATACTGATGATACTAATAATACTAATTTAAAAGACTTATAGAATCTTGAATTATAACACACATTTATTATACTTTATTTTATGCAACAAATACAAAGAGTGTTAAGTAAGCCGGTTAGGCTAAAAGGCATTTACGCCGGAACTGGGCTAGAGAACGCCTGTGGAAGCATGGGGCCGTTTATGGCTACCAAAGCTTCCGGGGTGGATTTCTTGTGGTACATCCAGTTGAAAAACGGACAACAACCGGTGCTTGAATCACAAATCTGCGACGCGTAAAACCGCTGGGGGCATAAGCCCCGGTTTTTTAAATCTCCTTAAGTAAATGCCTGCAACTCAGCTGCAATTTTCCCCTCCTCGCCCCGATGCAGCGAGGGGAGAGGATGTCCGTTTTACGGACAGGAGAGGGTGCAGTATAGTTGATACCAGAGAGTGCGGCCTTGTTCATTTGACCCCATCACGGGTAGGCTTATTAGCTTATTCGCTTATCTGCTTATTAGCTTTTATATTAGTAGACATTTGTAGATTTGGGTAAATTGGTAGATTTGAGGTTTTGTTTCACTTTTTTGCCCCTTTTATGCTATAATAAACGTACTATTTTATGGGTGAAACAACAAAAAACCGCATACGTAAGCTTGTGGAAGAGGCTGCTTTGGCGTTGGGTTTTGGCCTGCCGGAGTTCGCTATATCCGTACCGGATGCGGCGTTTGGCGACTATGCCACAAACGCAGCTTTTATAATCTACAAAGGTCTTACAACCGCAACTGATAGTCATATGCCAGGCGGTACTAAACATCAAGGGATCAAATGGTCACATCCTACACTTGGTGTATTAAGTTCTCCCAACGATCTCGCTAATAAGTTAATTGATGAAATAATAAAAAACGATTCTGGGAAATTATTAGCAAAGTGCGAATCTAAAAATGGTTTTATAAATTTTACCCTCTCCGCCAACTATTTACTCACCAACCTGCAAAATATTTTAAGCCAGGGTGACTTATACGGGGCGTCGCTGGAAGGCCAGGGCCGAACCGTGGTAGTGGAATATTTCCAAAACAACGTAGCCAAACCGCCGCACGTGGGGCATTTGCGCAGTGCGGTTATTGGCGACTGTTTGCTGCGCGTATTTAAGTCCCAAGGCTATAAAACCGTTTCCGACACGCACATTGGCGACTGGGGAGTGCAGTTTGGCATTTTACTGTGTGCCTACAAAGAGTACATAAAAAATGGCGGCTCAAAAGCTGACTTGGAAAAAGACCCAATAAATGAACTTAATAAGTTATATGTAGCGCAGTCTAAAAAAATAGAAGAACATCCTGAACTTCGGGACTTAGGGAAGCAAGAGTTTGTGAAGTTGGAACAAGGAGACACCGAAAACCGGGAGTTGTGGCAATGGTTCGTGAATGTCAGCCTGGAAGACTTTGAACGTTACCGGAAACTTTTGGGCATTTTGCCGTTCGACCACAACCTGGGCGAAAGTTTTTACGAAGACAAAATGCCTGCGGTGTTAAAAGAGTTCCAAGACAAGGGCTTGGTTACGGTGGGAGAGAGCGGGGAAAAATATGTGGACCTGGAAAGCTTTGACCTGGGCCGCTGCATATTGGTTAAGTCCGACGGCGGCACCACTTACCACATGCGCGACTTTGCAACGTATATTTATCGTAAAAAAGAATTTAATTTCTATAAAAATATTTACGAGGTAGACAACCGTCAGTCGCATCATTTCCGCCAGCTCTTTAAGGTATTGGAACTGGCAGGGTATCCGGCACTAACCGATTCCGTACATGTTGAGCATGGCTTTATGAGTTTGCCCGAGGGCGCCATTTCTACCCGCAAAGGCACGACCATTAGCCTGCAAAATTTAATTTCAGATTCCCGCACGCGAGCCCTGGCTATTATTAACGAAAAAAATCCTGACCTACAAAACAAAGAAGCGGTGGCGGAAATGGTAGCACTGGCTGCTATAAAATACTTTGACCTTTCGCATAACCGGCAAACGGAAATTACGTTTACCTGGGAAAAGGCGCTTTCGTTTGAAGGCAATACCGGGCCGTATTTGCAATACACGTATGCGAGAATCCAGAGCATACTGGCAAAAGCCCAAAGCCCAAGCACGAGTGGCCAAATAAATTTTCAAACCCAAAATATTAAATATCAAGACTCAGAACTTGCCGTGCTAAGAAAATTGGTAAAATTTTCCGAAGTGGTAGCACAGGTAACGGAAGATTTTTACCCCAATAACCTGTGCAACTACTTATTTGAACTTTCCCAAGCTTTTAACACCTTTTACGAGCAGTGCCCGGTACTCCAAGAGCCGGACGAAAACATTAAAACCTTCCGCCTCGCCCTTATTTCGGCCACCGCCCAAATTATCCGCAACGGCCTGTATTTGTTAGGCATAGACGCGGTAGAGAAAATGTAGAACATCTTATCATCTTATCATTTTATCATCCTATCATTGGGTAAAAGAGTATGATAAATACGAATGGATATTTTGAACAATTAAAAAGCAAAATGCATACTTATGTACATTTTGTTTATGCATTGACTAGAAATTTTCCTAAAGATGAGATGTTTGGATGCACCTCTCAGCTGCGTCGGGCTACTCTCTCTGTAGTTTTAAACTTTATAGAAGGTTTTGCAAGAAAAAAAGCAGCGGTTAAAAGGAATTTTTAGGAAATATCGTATGGCTCATTACAGGAGTCAAAATATTTAGTAAACTTTAGTTTTATTGAAAAGTATATAGGTGATGTTGATTGCAAAAAAGCTTTGGATATGGCAGAGGAAATTGGGGCGATGTTATGGAGGGCCATGGAGCCATTATCCGAAAAGGAGTAAACCCGAGTATTGTAAGTGATAAAATGATAGAATGTTAAGATGTTAAAATGAATTATATGACTGACGACCAAAAACAATCAGGACCGCCAAATTTTGATGAATTGGAAAAGGGTATTCTGGAATTTTGGCAACAGAACAAAATTTTTGAAAAATCTTTGGAGCAAACTAACCCGCAAGCTTCCGGCACTAAACCGTACATTTTTTACGACGGTCCGCCTTTTGCTACGGGCTTGCCGCACTATGGCCATATACTTGGCTCTACGGTCAAAGACCTGTTTGGCCGCTACTGGACCATGCAGGGCCGGTATGTCAGGCGCCGTTGGGGCTGGGACTGCCACGGCTTGCCCATAGAAAATATTGTTGAACAGAACTTAAAAATTTCCGGCAAAAAGCAAATAGAAGAAATTGGCGTAGACCGGTTCAATAAAATTTGCCGCGACAACGTTTTAAAATTTGCTGAAGAGTGGGGAAAAACCGTTGAGCGCATGGGCCGCTGGGTGGAGTTTGAAAATTCCTACAAGACCATGGACACCACGTACATGGAAAGCGTGTGGTGGGCGTTAAAGCAAGTGTGGGACAAGGGCCTTATTTACGAAGACCGCAAAGTCTTGCTGTATTGCTCGCGCTGCGAAACCCCCATTTCAAATTTTGAAGTGGCCATGGACAACAGTTATAAGGACATAACCGAAGAGTCGGTTTATGTAAAATTTAAGTTGCCCAAAGGGCAGAGAATAGTCCACGACCTTACCAACGACCGCACGTACGCGCTGGCATGGACAACCACGCCGTGGACATTGCCGGGGAACACGTCCCTGAACATAGGCCCGGACATCTCTTACGTGCTCATAGAGCATGAAAACAAAGACCGCTATATTTTAGCCAAAGACCGGTTAAGTATTATAACCGGGCATTACGAAATAGTCTCGGAATACCCGGCACGGGAATTGGCGCACCTGGAATATGAGCCGTTATACCCGGGCGTAATTCCCAACGCCCATACGCAAAGCAATGTTCCCTCGTCAAACCTGGTGGGTGACCCGGCTAGGGCGCACCGCATATATGTGGCAGACTTTGTTACCACAACGGACGGTACGGGCATAGTCCATAACGCAGCCATGTACGGCGAAGAGGACTACCAGTTAGCCAAGGAAAAAGACTTGCCCCGCATGGACATGCTGGACCACAAGGGCCAATATGTGCCCGACAGCAACATACCCGAAAACCTCCGCGGCGTATTTTTTAAAGATGCCGACAAGATAATTATAGAAGAGCTCGACAAAAAAGGGCTGCTCTATAAGGCCGAAAGCTACACGCACTCGTATCCGCATTGTTACCGCTGCGGCACGCCGCTGTTTTACAATGCGCTGCCGGCGTGGTTCATAAACATCCAAAAAATAAAACCGCGCTTGAGCGAATTGAATGGCAACATTAACTGGTACCCCGACCATTTAAAGCATGGGCGTTTTGGCAAAAGTTTGGAGCAGGCTCCGGACTGGAATATTTCCCGCAACCGTTATTGGGCAACTGCCTTGCCGTTTTGGAAATGCGAAAATAAGGCTTGCCGTTCCGTCATGTGCATTGGTTCGGTACAGGAGCTGGCCGAAAAGTCACCGAATTTTAAGGAAGTGTACCCCGCATATGAGTATGGCAGTGTGGAAATAAACCATTTGGATTTGCACAAACCCTATATAGACGAAGTTACGCTAACGTGCGAAAAATGCAACCATACCATGCGCCGCATACCCGAAGTGGTGGATTGTTGGGTGGAGTCGGCCAGCATGCCGTTTGCGGAACTCCATTATCCATTTGATCACACGGATAAAAACGGAAAAGAAGCCACAGATGGACACGGAATAAAAAACATGGAAAAACTCGGGAATGAATTGGATATGTTTGAAAACCGGTATCCGGCGGATTTTGTGGCCGAGTATATTGCCCAAACCCGGGCGTGGTTTTATGTCATGCATGTCATGAACGGCGTATTGTTTGACCGCGAGCCGTTTAAAAACGTCGTGACCACCGGAAATATTTTGGCCGAAGACGGCAGCAAGATTTCCAAGTCCAAAAAGAATTACCCGGACCCAAGCATCGTCATTTCCCAATACGGC
>CAYOXN010000033.1:8532-10843 GCA_964407965.1 uncultured Candidatus Saccharibacteria bacterium | reverse complement strand
TTGCTCCTTTTGCTTGCCCGAGCCAAACAAGGCGAGAGTGAGGCTTTTGGAGAACTATACAACCTTTATTTTAAAAGGATTTTTAAATTCATTTATTACCGCGTGGGCCACAAGGAATTGGCCGAAGACCTTTCCGAGGACGTGTTTGTTAAAGCCTACACCCGGCTCGCTTCGGTCCAGAAAGACGCTTCCTTTGAAGGTTGGCTTTACCAAATTGCCAGGAATACGGTTATAGACTACTATCGCGACAAAAAAATGCTTGTCGCATTAGATGAAGTGGAAAACACCCTGGAGTACGAAAGCAATATCCTGAATGTACTTGAATTGCAAGAAGAACAAAAAATACTCCTGAGGCACCTTAAGGAATTGGAACCAACCCAACAAGTGGTAATAAAACTGAAATTTTTGGAAGATTTGGAAAACGCGGAAATAGCGGCGCTCCTCAACAAAACCGAGGGTGCCATACGCGTAATCCAGCACCGCGCCCTTAACAAGCTCAAGGAACTTATAAAACACGCTCAATGAACCAGGAAGACATACTCGACAAAGCCATAAGCCAAATGAAAAAAGGGAATACTGTTTCCCAAGCTTTTGGCAATGGCGAAATGGCTGACCCCGAATTGGCTACCATAGCGGCAATGCTTTCTAGCTTGCCCATACAGCCTGTCCCCCAACCTGCGTTGCGGCGCTCATATGCCAAAATGGCTGAACGAGCCCAAAGCTTTTTTGCCATGTTTTATTTCCACCGCCATGCCGCTTTTGCCTTAGGCATGCTGCTCATCATAACCCTTGGCAGCACTACCGTATATGGCGCAGCCACCAGCGTACCCGGTGAAAAACTTTTTGCGTTAAAAAAAGGCGCGGAGCAGCTCCGGGTAAAATTTGAATCGGACGAACTGGAAAAAGCCAATTTACAAATGGCCATAACCAAAAAGCGCCTGGCGGAAGCGGAAAAAATTATTAACAGCGAAAGCAAAAATCCCCAGCAGGAAATAGCCGCGTTAAACGAACTGGCCAACCAAAGCCGTTCTACCATTGAACAAGTTGAAACTGCGGCCAAGAATAACCAATTGCAAGAGACCAACCATCCCGTTATAGCAAGCTTGGAAGCCATGAACAAGGAGCAGCAAGCTTTTATAACCCAACTTCCCCCAGAAAAAGATTCCATAAAAACGGCAGCCGCTAATATTTTGGAATCCACCAAAGAAAACGAATCCAAAGTTGCCCACATTAAAACCATTGTGGAAGTTGTCGCGGCCAGCAAAGAACAAACGCTCATAACCCTTTCGCCCGACCCGAACAGTATTTTGGTTTCAGGTACCGTCGATGCTTCGAGCAAAGAAAAATTGACAGTAGAAAAAAATACGTTCCTAGTCACCCCCGAAACCGTCTTTAAAGATTCAGCCGGAAGGGTATTGGCCACCACCACATTGGCCATAGGGCTTAAGGTTACCGTCCATGGCCAGAAAGACGACAATAAGCTTATAGCTACCCAGGTTGGCATATTGGCCATACCCGGCCAAATAGAACCTGAGCCAAAGGTCCAAGGTACTTCTACCCAGTCGTCTTTGGGCAAAACCAGTACTACCCCGGTAACTACGAAAAAAATAGAACCACAGCCTTCAACTACCCCGGAAAACCTGGAGACTGAACCGCCGGTAGACGAAAATCCCGCTCGGGCATTGTTTATCCCCGAAGACCCCAGTCCGCAGTTTGTCCCCTAACCCTTGCTATTTTGAAGCCGGATCCTGCTCGTAAGCGAGCAGTATCCCCTTCAGGATATCAATAAGTCCTGAAAAGATATGTTCCCGCCCTAGGCGGGATAAAGTCAAGAAACAAACGCTTCTTGTAAAAGAGGCAAACAAACGGCCTTTATCTAGAGTATTGGCCGTTTTTGTTTTTGCGCTTAAAATGGTATAATTATCTAAAGAAAAATAAAAAAGCGGCCATCCGCTCTAATCAAAAAATCGCATAATATGCTGCCTGTAGCTTTTGGCGGAGAGGGAGGGATTCGAACCCTCGGTGCCTTGCGACACTCCGGTTTTCAAGACCGGTGCACTAAACCACTATGCGACCTCTCCAAGCTCTAATATTTATTTTAATAAAAAAACCCAAAGATGTCTAACTCACAAAAAACCATTTCTTGGCAAGCGCCGGAATTTAAGCATTATGAAAAAAATATTGGCTGGTACGTAACCTTGCTGGCCATATCCATACTCGTTGTAGGCTTTTTTGTCATTCAGGCCGACTACTTTGCCGCAGTTACTTCGGCTATTTTAGCCTTGCTCATTGTTTTTTTCTCCCGGCAAAC
>CAYOXN010000033.1:7153-8511 GCA_964407965.1 uncultured Candidatus Saccharibacteria bacterium | reverse complement strand
TACGCATGGACGCCATAATGTACCCATTTAAACAAATAAAACATTTTTGGATGGTCCAGACAGAGCACCATAAGACATTGAATTTTGAAACCACTACCCTTATTAACCGGACCGTGGTTATAGAACTTGGTGAGAAAGATCCGGACGAAATAAGGGAACTCCTGCTCCAGCATTTGCCCGAACATCCGGACAACAACGAGACCACAACCCAAAAAATAATGCACAAACTAAAATTCTAGCCGCCCACACGGCCTCGTAGCTCAGTGGATTAGAGCGTTCCCCTCCGAAGGGAAAGGTCGCAGGTTCGATCCCTGCCGAGGTCACCATGCACCACTCGCAGACTCGGGTACATGGCACGCCATAAACCACTCGCAGACTCGGGTACATGGCACGCCATAAAAGGATTATTTAAACTTCCTAAGATGCCCACTCTAAATTCTCCTATCCAAAACCTGCAAAAACTAACCAAGCCGCAACTAGCGGCTTTAAAAAGGCTTGGGCTTCACACGGCCCAAGACCTGCTTTTCCATTTCCCCTTCCGCTACATAAATTTTTCCAAAGTTACCACCATAAAGGAACTTAAACCCGGCGAAGCCGTGAGCTTAAAGGTAACCATTAAAACCATTTCCAGCCGATTTTCATTCCGCGGCCGCTTAAGTTTAGCCGAATCAATAGTCTCGGATGAAACTGGCAGTTTAAAGGTAGTTTGGTTTAACCAAAGTTACTTGGCTAAAAGTTTTAAGCCAGAGGATGTCTTATTTTTAGCCGGGACGGCTGAATATTATAAAAACAGCCTGCAAATAACCAATCCCATTTACGAAAAAGAAACCGACTTCCCCTTGCACACCGCTCGGCTTGTGCCCGTATACCACTTAACCGGTGACTTATACCCCAAGACATTGCGGAATTTGATAGGCAAAGCTTTATTCCTGGCCGACCATTGTACCGATGCTTTGCCGGAAACTGTCTTGTCGCCGTTACACTTGCCCGCTTTGTCCAAAACCATACACTACGCCCATTTTCCCGAAAACCTAGAGCAGGCGGAATTGGCAAAAAAGCGCCTGGCCTTTGAAGAAATATTTTTAAGCCAATTAGCCGCCCAAAAAACCAAGCTCGAACTCAAAGCCAGACAGGCCCACGTTATATCTTTTAACCAACCCCTCGTAAAACGCTTCGTCCAAAGCCTGCCGTTTGCCTTAACCCCTGCCCAAAAGCAAGCCGCGTGGGAAATTTTACAAGACATGGAAAAGCCCGTGCCCATGAACCGGCTGGTGGAAGGCGACGTCGGCAGCGGCAAAACGCTTGTCGCTCTTATTGCAGCCATGGAAGCAGTACAAGCGGGGTTTCAGGTGGCCTTG
>CAYOXN010000033.1:0-7143 GCA_964407965.1 uncultured Candidatus Saccharibacteria bacterium | reverse complement strand
TGGCCCCCACGGAAATTTTAGCCAGGCAACATGCCGAAACCGTAGAAAAATTTGGCGTACAGTTTATTCGCGGCCGCGAAAAGACTGTACACTTTAAAAATGTATTGTTAACGAACCATTATGCCAAAATAAACGGGCAAGACGAAAAAAAAGCCCAAATCCAAAAACTCATACGGGAAGGCATGCCTGGCTTATATATTGGCACTCATGCCCTTTTGGCCGAAAAAGTCCTGTTCCCCAATTTGGCGTTAGTCATAATAGACGAGCAACACCGCTTTGGCGTAGCCCAGCGCTCCCAGCTTGTCCATAACGAAGCCAAGGCGCCTCACTTACTGTCGCTTTCCGCCACGCCCATTCCCCGCACTTTACAATTGGCTATGTATGGCGAACTGGATATTTCGCAAATTAAAGTTAAGCCCCAAGGCAGGAAGCCCATTGTTACCAAATTGGTTACCGAACCGGAAAGGGCTAAGGCTTATGCATTCATACGCAGCCAACTGCAAAACGGCAGGCAAGCATTTGTAATAACCCCGCTAGTGGAGGAATCGGACACGCTCGGCGTAAAAGCGGCGACAAGCGAAGTGGAAACGCTGAAAAAAATATTTCCCGAATATTCCGTTGGCCTTATGCATGGCCGGCTTAAAGGCCCGGAAAAAGAAAAAGTCATGCAAGCATTTTTAAACAACACGTTCCAAATTTTGGTATCCACGTCCGTGGTGGAAGTGGGTGTGGACGTGCCCAATGCGACGGTCATGGTTATAGAAGGCGCGGAACGGTTTGGTTTGGCCCAACTCCACCAGTTCCGCGGCCGCGTAGGCCGGAGCGAGCATCAAAGTTATTGCATGTTGTTTACCAGCCAAAAAAATGAGGCCAAAGAGGCCTTACTGCCATCACCCATTACCTTAAGCGAGCAACAGGAGCGCTTACAGGCTTTTACCCAAACCCAAGACGGCTTTGCCTTAGCCGAACTGGACCTTAAGCTGCGCGGCTTTGGCGAATTATACGGCAGCCAGCAGTCCGGCTGGAACTTTAAATACTTCTCCGGCGCCTACCTCGCCCTTATAGAACCTGCCCGCCAAGCAGCCCTAAAGCTCTTAGAGGAAGATCCCGGGCTAAATAAATATCCCCTCCTCAAAACAGCCATACAAGGCAAAGTTATACATTTTGAATAAACCATATATTTTAATAATCAAATAAATTTAACGACCGTTAAATTTGTATGATAAAATGTCCCTTAAAATATAGGGGTTTTTTATTATTGAGCCAATCTTGACAGACACAATAATTTATGCTATAATCCTTTTATCATTTTTTTAAGGGGGAAATGGTTACATAACCGCGTCCCTCTTGAACCTAAAACCGACCGAACTCTGCTCCAAAGGAAGCAGGATAATATGACAAAAGTAGAAACCAACAAGTTCAAGACCATCCTGGAGGCCAAGCAGTCCGAACTGGCGCACGCGCTCCGGAACCGCGAAGCAATCTCGGTCGAAAACAGCGCGGATGCGATAGACGAAGTACGGCATGCAGCCGAGCGCGAGCTGGCAATCCGGAACCTGGACCGGGAGTCCAGGGTGTTGCGGCAGGTGCGGAACGCCCTGCACCGGATTGACGAAGGCAGCTATGGCGTATGCCTACACTGCGAAGAAAAGATAAGTCCAAGGCGGCTCCAAGCCGTGCCCTGGGCGCAATATTGCATCATCTGCCAGGAACTGGCAGACCAGCGGAAAAAAGAAGTCGGAGAGGGATATCAAATTCTTTCCGAAGACATTCTCGCCACCGCGTAACCATTCCAACCGGCTTGACCAGCAAAGGTTCTGACTACTCAAACTATGTCAGACACAGTAGCCTTTGCTGGCTGAGCCATCACTTTCTTGGGAACTAGGCTTGTTTGGAGCTTGGAACTCAAGAACCCGGGGCGCATTACTGTATGCGTCCCGGTGTTTTATTTAATTAGCATTTATTTATATTCACGGATGCCTGCCCGCCATTGGCTTCGCCTTCAGGCGAAGGCAGGCGGGCACGGATAACACAGATGCCACTGGTCATTCTGCATTTTCTAATTACTTATTACTCTTTACTAATTACTAAGCCTTGATTCTTAATTCATGATTCTTGCTTCTTTGTGTGTGTTAAGGATCAAGGATAAAAGATAAAGGATGCTTTCCTACATACTACCCGACTACTTACTAAATGCTACTATGTCCATTTGACTTATTATATTTTTCATAGTATAAAAAATATACATTCCCACGGAGGGAATACACAAAAGGCGAACTCGATTCGCCTAGAACGACGCTGAGAGCACAAAATAGTGAGTGAGACGCCCGTCTCCCCCACCACCCCAGGTCGCTAAGCCTGGAATTCTATATTAGGAGAAAAAGGATGAGCACGAGTCCAAATGAACGCTTAAGTGCAGGCCGCACCGGAGGCAAATATACAAACGCAACCGGTGTAAACTCCGCACCCCGGAATACTGTAACCTCTTGGGAACGAAGAAATGCTGAAGAAGTAGCAAATAAGTTCCGAGAGGCCTATGGCAAAACTCTGATCTTCGCGACGAACCCGGTTAACCAAAACGCAATCAGAACTACATCATCGCACTAGGCTGCACCGCTTCCATGTCGTTAAACCCACCAGATTCACGTGACCCCGGTCACAAGAGTTTGGTGGGTGGTTTTTATTTAAGCACTTAGCGTTTAGTAAGTAGCGTTTAGGAATTGCAGGCCTACCAAACTACTAGACTACTTACTACCTGCTATTACTACAGTTATATTTCCTTAATTGCCTCTGCCAAAGTCCTTACCTGTACCACTTCTAATTTACCGGCCTTGATAGCAGTGCGCGAACGGGGGCAAATAACGCGTTTAAAGCCCAATTTTTCCACTTCACGGATCCTTTTTTCCAAGTTCGATACAAACCTCACCTCGCCCGAAAGCCCTAGCTCGCCCAGTATCACGGTCCCGTCCAAGGTTATGTCCTTAAGGCTCGAAACTATAGCCAAAGCCACAGCCAAGTCACCCGCCGGCTCGGTTATTTTTACGCCGCCGGCAACGTTTATGTATATGTCTTGGTTAGAAAGGTTAATGCCGGCACGTTTGGCCAAAATGGCGGTAATAAGTTGCAAACGGTTGTTGTCGAACCCTGCGGTAGTACGTTTGGGATATCCAAAATTGCTTACTGAGGTAAGTGCTTGTATTTCTAACAGTAACGCCCGGCTGCCTTCCAACACAGCGGTTACGCAATTGCCCGAGGCTGATAGCTGTTCGTCGGACAAAAAAAGCTGGGAAGGGTTTTTAACTTCTACCATTCCCTCGCCGCTCATTTCAAACACACCCACTTCGTTCGTGGTGCCAAAGCGGTTTTTTACGCAGCGTAGTATCCTAAACGAAGCAAACCGCTCGCCTTCCAAATACAACACCGTATCTACCATGTGCTCCAGTGTTTTAGGCCCGGCCAAAAAACCTTCTTTCGTGACGTGGCCGATTATTAAAAACGTAATTTGCATTTGCTTGGCCAGGCGCATAATGCGCTGTACGGCATTGGTCACTTGGGCTACTCCGCCGGCCACGCCGGTTGCGCCTTCCGAGTACATAGTCTGTACGGAATCGAGTATGACCAATTTGGGCTGTATGGCTTCTGCCGAAGCTAGCACGGCGTCCAGATCGGTTTCCGAAAGCACTTGCAGCTCATGCTTGCTGTCGAGGCGGTTGGCGCGGTATTTTATTTGATGGACCGATTCCTCTCCCGAAACATACAAAACCGAATCAGCCAGCTTTAAAGAAATTTGCAGCGCGAGCGTAGACTTGCCTATGCCAGGGTCGCCGCCCAATAAGACCAAACTACCCGGCACGAACCCGCCGCCCACCACTTCGTCAAACTCGTTTATGCCAGAAAAAAACCTGGCACTCTCCCCGGTTTCTATACTGCCTAAATCTACCGGCTTGGCCGCCATAGCCGGTTTTGCGCCTTTGGCCGCAACTACGGTCCGTTGCTCAGTTAAGGTATTCCACTCTCCGCAATTGGGGCACTTGCCCTGCCAACGCTGGGCACGAAACCCGCAGTTGGTGCAAACAAAGATTGTAGTAGATTTTGACATAAACGAGTAGAATCAAGAATTAAGAATCATGAATCAAGAGTTAGGGCTAAGCGTATAGCGTAAAGGGGTTAGTATTCTGCACCCTACACCCTCAGCCCTTAACCCTTTACCCTACTTTATGAACTTTAATAACTTTACGAACTTGAAACTAATTTACCTAATACCTAACTTAAATCTTACAACTTAAATCTAAATTAAAACACGCCAAAATTGCGTCATTTTGGTTTTTATTTTTGTTATGTTTAGCCGTTACTGTATATTCAGGTAGTATAAATACCCGTCTTGGGCATTTTTGAAATAGAGGTACTTGTTGTTGCTGGAAACCAGCAGGTCCCTGCCGTCAACTACAACGCTTCCGGTAAGAAATTCTTTCTTATCAAAAGTTTTTACGTTCATTTTAAAGAACGTGTCTTGGGTAAGCTGGTTTGTCCCGGCCGTGCCGGTAGAAGGTACCGCCACATAAATGTATTCCCCGCTTGGGTCCCATACCGCCTTGTCAGGCGTGGTAAACAAACCCAAGTTCCGCACTTCCCCTGTATACAAGTCGTATAACCAGAGCTGGTATTTCAGCGTTGAGCGTTCTTTTTTCCCAAATAAAAACTTCTTGCCGTCCGGGCTCCATAACACGCCATAGTTAAACCCTTCCCTGGCCATGTCCTGCCACAATTTGCCGTCGGTGCTTACCATGGTTAATTTGTTGTTTATGTCGGTATTTTGCGTTCGGTAAAACAAAATATTTTTAGCGTCGGGAGATACGTGTATGGCATCGTCGTTTTCCCACATCTCGGCCAACTCATTCCAATTCTTAGTGTCGGGATCGGAAATATTAAGCGTGGTTTTCTTGCCGTCATTCCAGAGATAAACAATTTTTTGGCCATCGGGCATCCAGTCCAACCATGAAATTTGTTCCGGCAAGTCTATGTATGCCCCGGTATCAAAATGGAACAAGCTCCACTTTTTGTTGCCACCCACATTAAATTCCGCCATAAAGTCCTTGCCTTCCTTTGGCCACAAAATTTTACTTATGCCATTGCGGGCTTCTATTTCCACCTGTTCTTTACGGCCCAACGTAACCTGCCCATTTTGGTCTACAAAATTCACTTTATAAAATTGGCCTTCAGGGGTAACGTACACAACCCCTTGGCCGTCAAAAAACAACGCCGGTGAAATAACCTGCTCTGTCGATAATTTTACGGGTCCAGTTACATTTACGGAAGTATCCGGGTTATTTGTATCAAGGTTGTTATTTGTCTGGGTATCCTGATTGTCCGGATTATTTACATTGGTCGGTGTGGTTGTTGCCGGATTATTCACAACCACTGCCGGTTCCTTTTTTGCATACCTCGAATACACTATAAACCCGAGTGTGCCTATTATGAGGAAAAAAATTGCGCCAAGAATGGCAATAGCCCTTCTGTTCATAAGATGTTTGTTTCAATTTTATTCACGACGTAAGCTAGTCTCCCAATTTTTCGGGAAGCGAGCCGTCCCATTCGACACGTGCCCAAGGCTCCGAGCTCAGTCGAGACAGGAGTTAATACAGGTTTGAATACTTTTTGCGGCTGGAAACCTTTATTGCCTTACAATATCCACCGCATCTACTAACCAATTTCCCGAAACCCGTTTTAGGGTTACCACGGCCTTGGCAGTATACTTAACCTCCGTAGCCGACCCCTGGCGTAAATCCTGGCTGTTGGAAACAATTCCTTCTTCCACGGTTATATCCATGGTTACGCGTAAGGTGCTGCCGGTGGGGTAGGTATAGGTAAAACTCTTTTCATTAGCCTCGGTAGTCCTATAAAAACCTAGCGGGGTTGTTTTTTCCAGCTCATCTACCTTAGCCAAAGTAAGGTTCTGCATTTCCGGCGTTTGGTAATCACCGGTTGCGGTTAAATTGGAATAGTCAGCGTACCTATAGGTATTGTATAAAAAAACAAAGTTTTTTACAAATTCACGGACTTTTTGTTCCTCGTCGGCATTTAAAACATACTCAGGCAAGGAATTCCCGTTATTTGGGTCGGTATTTTGGCCCGTGGAAAAGACCCCGGTCATAAACAAACCGGCTATTACCAACACCAGTCCCACTATAACCGCAATAATGATTATTTTTCTATTTGGCATATGTTATAAACCTCCATTTGCCTTACACATAGAATACAAAGTCATGCGCTCATTTACCCAGGCTTCGGGGGCTCCGCCGCCCATATAACGCCTGAACATAAGGCGCACGTCGCCATTGGTTTCTTTAAGCAAATTATTCATATAGCGAGCTGCCAAATCCAGGCTTTTTTGCCCGTCCAAAAAGTCGTCTACGGTATAAAATTGGTCGCCAAATAAATTCCGGGACGGAGTGAGGGGGTTTACCCATCGGTTCCACGACTGCGAAGAACTTCTCGGGTAAATAGTCCATTGTACCAACCCTATACCGTACGAACACGAATCCCAATTAAATTTATAGTCAGGCGTATAAGTCCCCCGCGCGCCGTTTGGGCATAAATTTGGCCGGCCGTTTGCCGCGCAGTCACAGCCAATTATTTTTTCCTGCCCACCCGATTCCTTTTGCACAATAACCCTGAGTATGCAAGCGTCCACCGCGGGATATCTGGATACCGCCGCGTTTATTTGGCTGGTCCATGCACCAGTGGAAAGCACGCCTCCCGGGGAAGGTGCCGGTGCGGTACCTGTCGTGTATATTTGGATGCTTTCTAAAGCATTGTTCATTTGGTCGCATTCTTGGCTAAAGCCAGCCGCGCCTAAAATACTTGCCCGTGATCCCAGTAACTTTACGGATTCCAAAGGATAATTGCACCCCGCATACGCAATAAGGAACAACACAAATATTATTTCCAATATGGGGAAAAAAGCGGTAAAGACCGTGGCCGCTTTCATGGAAAAGCTCATGGGAAAAAGCTTCGGCTCCCGACGGTTAAGGCCAATCCAATACACCAGCATCATAAAAATTCCTGGGACCATGCCCACTACGGTCCAAAAACTTGCCCAGGCCTCGGTAAAACCAGTCCACCATAACCGTTTACTAACTTTGC